>DATLDY010000300.1:0-42020 GCA_035525655.1 Burkholderiales bacterium | reverse complement strand
GCCTTCTGCGGCGAAAAATCGCCAAACATCGTCCAACTCCCGTAGGCGCGGCTCATGGATCTACGAAAGCTGAAAAAGCTGATCGACCTCGTCCAAGAGTCCGGCATCGCCGAACTTGAAATCACCGAGGGCGAAGAGAAGGTCAAGATCGTCAAGGGCGGCACGGTGATGGCGGCGCCGCTTCAGGCGCCGGCGGCGCAAGCGATGGAGCAGCGCCCGGCAGCTGCGCTCGCGCCAGCTGCAGCCGAAGCACCCGCCGCCCCGGAGGGACATGTCGTCAAGGCCCCAATGGTCGGTACCTTCTATCGCTCGCCTTCTCCCGACGCCAAGGTATTCGTCGAAGTCGGCCAGGCGGTGAAGGAGGGCGACACCATCTGCATCATCGAGGCGATGAAGCTGATGAACGAGATCGAGGCGGACGCCTCGGGCACCGTGAAGGCCATCCTCGTCGAGAACGGCCAACCGGTCGAATACGGCCAGCCCCTCTTCATCCTCGCCTAGATGTTCGAAAAGATTCTGATCGCCAATCGCGGCGAGATCGCGCTTCGCATCCAGCGCGCGTGCCGCGAGATGGGGATCCGTACCGTCGTCGTACATTCCGAGGCCGACACGGAGGCGAAGTATGTGAAGCTCGCCGACGAGTCGGTCTGCATCGGCCCGCCGCCGGCGGCCTCCAGCTACCTGAACGTCCCCGCCATCATCAGCGCCGCCGAAGTCACGGACGCGGAGGCCATCCATCCCGGATACGGCTTCCTGTCCGAGAACGCGGATTTCGCGGAGAAGGTGGAGCGTTCCGGGTTCGTTTTCATCGGGCCGCGGCCGGAGAACATCCGCCTGATGGGCGACAAGGTGAGCGCCAAGCAGGCGATGGTCAAGGCCGGAGTGCCGACGGTGCCGGGCTCCGAAGGCGCCTTGCCCGAGGATGGCAAGGAGATCGTGCGCATGGCGCGCAAGGTCGGCTACCCCGTCATCATCAAGGCCTCCGGCGGCGGCGGCGGGCGCGGAATGCGTGTCGTGCACACCGAGGCCGCGCTGCTCAATGCGGTCAACATGACGCGCGCCGAGGCACAGGCCGCCTTTGCGAATCCCATGGTCTACCTTGAGAAGTATCTCGAGCGACCGCGGCATATAGAGATCCAGATCCTTGCGGATGCGCACAAGAACGCGGTGCATCTTGGCGAGCGCGACTGCTCACTGCAGCGGCGCCACCAGAAGGTGATGGAGGAGGCGCCCGCGCCGGACTTGCCGCCCAAGCTGCGCGACAAGATCGGCGAACGCTGCGTCGACGCCTGCCGCAAGATCGGTTACCGCGGCGTCGGCACATTCGAGTTTCTCTATGAAGACAACGAGTTCTACTTCATAGAAATGAACACGCGCGTGCAGGTGGAGCATCCGGTCACGGAGATGATCACCGGCATCGACATCGTGCAGGAACAGATCCGGGTGGCGGCCGGCGAGAAGCTGCGCTTCAGGCAGAAGGACATAGTGCTGCGGGGCCACGCGCTCGAGTGCCGCATCAACGCCGAGGATCCTTACCGCTTCACCCCCTCTCCGGGCAAGATCACCTCCTACCATCCGCCCGGCGGCCCCGGCATCCGCGTCGATTCCCACGTCTACCAGGGCTATACCGTGCCGCCCTACTATGACTCGATGGTCGGCAAGGTCATCGCGTATGGCGCGACGCGCGAGCAGGCCATTGCCCGCATGCGCATCGCGCTCTCCGAGATGGTGGTCGAAGGCATCCTGACCAACATCCCGCTGCATCGCGAACTGCTCAACGACACGCGTTTCCTGCGCGGCGGGACCTCGATCCACTACCTGGAGCAGAAGCTCGCGCAGGAGCAGACCAAGAAGAAGTAATGCCCTGGCTCTCGCTGCGGGTGGAGGTCGAACGCGCTGGGGCGGACGCATTGAGCGATGCGCTGCTCGAATCCGGCGCGCAGTCGGTGGCTATTGATGGCCTGGACGGAACGTCAATCACCCTCAACGCGCTCTTTGCCCAGGCAGCAGACCCGGCCCGCGCGCTGGCTGCCGCCGCGGTGCTGAGCGGCGTCTCGACGCAGTCGCCACCGACGGTGAGCCGCGTCAGCGACGAAGACTGGGTGCGGATCAGCCAGGCGCAGTTCCATCCGTTGCGCATCGGTGAGCGCCTGTGGATCGGCGCGACCTGGCACGAAGCACCGCACGGCGTTCCCGCTGTCATCCGCATCGATCCGGGCCTTGCGTTCGGCACCGGCAGCCACCCGACGACTCGACTGATGCTGTCGTTCATCGAGCGCGTCCTGCGGGGCGGGGAGGGCGTGCTCGACTACGGTTGCGGCTCGGGCATCCTGGCTATCGCGGCCGCGAAGCTCGGCGCAGCACGGGTCCACGGCGTGGACATCGACCCGCAGGCAGTGGAAATCACGCGCTTGAATGCACATGCCAATGCCGTGGCGTTGAACGCCGGCCTCCCGGAGGCGCTCGCGCCTGGCCGCTATGATGTCGTCGTGGCCAACATCCTCGCCCAGCCGCTCATCTCGCTCGCACACGAGCTCACGGCGCGGACCGCGCCGCGCGGCCGTATCGCGCTTGCGGGCGTGCTGGACTCGCAAGCCGATGAAGTGACGTCAGCCTATTCCGCGGGCTTCGACATGGCGGTGTCCGCAACCGAGGACGCGTGGGTGCTGCTCGAAGGGGTGCGCCGCTGAGCCTCATTACCCGCTGCCCGGTCTGCGGCACCACCTTTCGCGTGCAGAGCTCGCAGCTCGCAGCGCACTCCGGCACCGTGCGATGCGGCAAATGCGGCGGCGTATTCAACGGCGTGGCAGCGCTGGTCGAGGAAAGCGACGAGCGCCTGCTGCTGGAGCCTTCGCCGCAGCTCGGCCTTTTCGATCCGTCGCGCAACCCGAGCGTTAGCGCGCAGAGCAGCGTCGCGCAGGAGATACCGGATTTTCTGGCCGATGACCCGGCGTCACGCCGCTCGCGGTGGCTGTGGGGCCTCGCCGCCTTGCTGGCGATGCTCGCGATTATGGTGCAGGGCACGTACAGGTTCCGCGCGGAGATCGCCGCGTCAATGCCCCAGGCCCGCGAGCCGTTACGCATCCTGTGCATGGCATTGCGTTGCCAGGTGAGCTTGCCGCGCCGACCGGAGCTGATGAGCATCGATTCGTCGGAGCTGCAGGCCGACTCGCGCCGCGAAGGCTTGATCGTCCTGCACGCGCTGATCCGCAACCGCGCCCGTTTCCCCCAGGACTATCCCGCGCTCGAGCTCACGCTGACCGATGACGGCGATCGACCGGTGCTGCGGCGCGTGCTCGCACCGCAGGACTACCTCGACCGCAGCCGAAGCGATGAACTGCTGCGCGAAGGAATCGCCGCCGGCAACGAAGCCGCGCTGCGCGTTTTCCTCGACACGAGCCGCACGCGGGCCACCGGATATCGTCTCTACCTTTTCTACCCCTCATGAAAATACTCGTCACCGGCTCCATTGCGTACGACACCATCATGGTGTTTCCCGATCGGTTCAAGAACCATCTCCTCGCCGACCAGCTGCACATCCTGAACGTCTGCTTCCTGACGCCGGAGATGCGCCGCGAATACGGCGGCACGGCGGGCAACATCACCTACAACCTCAAGCTGCTCGGCGAGGACGCCTTGCTGATGGCGACGGTGGGCGAGGACATCGCGCCCTACCTGGACCGCTTACGCCGCCTCGGTATCAGCGACCGCGGCCTGAAGCGCATCCCCGGACAGTTCACGGCGCAGGCTTTCATCACCACCGACCTCGACGATAACCAGATCACCGCGTTTCATCCGGGAGCGATGAACTTCTCGCACGAGAACCGCGTGACGCGCGAGCTGGGCGCCGAGCTCGCCATCATCGGTCCGGACGGGAAGGACGGCATGCTCCAGCACGCGCGCGAGTGCGCGGAGCAGGGCATGCGCGTGCTGTTCGATCCGGGCCAGGGCCTGCCGATGTTCTCGGGGCCGGAGCTCGACGGATTTATCGAGCACGCAGACTACGTTGCGGTGAACGACTACGAAGGCAAGATGCTCGAGGAGCGGACGGGCCATTCGCTCGACAAGCTTGCGGGACGCGTCACCGCCCTCATCTATACGATGGGCGCCAAAGGCTCGGTAATTCTTACAGGCGGTCAACGACACGAGATCCCGTGCGTTGAAGCCGAAAAGGTGGTCGATCCCACCGGCTGCGGTGACGCCTACCGCGCGGGGCTGCTGTACGGCCTCGCGCACGGTTGGGACTGGCCGAGCACGGGTAAACTGGGAGCATTGATGGGAGCGATCAAAATCGCGCAGCGCGGCGCCCAGAACCATGCGCCTTCGCGCGATGAGATCCAGGCGCGGTTCAAGCGCGCTTTTGGCTATTCACCCTGGAAAGGATAGGACCGTGAGAACGATTTTTTTGGCAGCGGCGCTGATAGCACTGCTCGCCGGCTGTATGACGCGGGAGTCGGGCAACGTCTACAGCAAGCACGAGGCAGGGCGCGAGCAAGTGGTGCGCATGGCGACCGTGGACTCGGTGCGCAAGGTCACGATCGAAGGTAGCCAGTCGGGCATCGGCGCGGCGGCCGGCGGAGCCGTCGGTGGCATCAGCGGCAACCAGGTCGGTCACGGCGCCGGATCGAGCGTCGCGGCGGTGATCGGCGCGGTCGCGGGCGGCGTCGCCGGCAACATGATCGAGAACAAGGCGACCACGAAGGATGCGCTCGAGATCACCGTGAAGATGGACAGCGGCGAATACCGGGCAATCGTCCAGGAGGCCGACCTGGAGATCAAGCCGGGTCAGCGCGTGCGCCTTCTCACCTCCGGCGGCGTTACGCGCGTTACGCCTTAGCCAGGCTGCCGCGGATGCGATCGGCATATTCGCCGAGCGTCTCCCGGGGCGGATTCTTTGCCGGCCAGGTGAGCGCCATCCCGTCACCCTCGTGGCGCGGCAAGAGATGCATGTGGTAGTGGAAGACCGTCTGCCACGCGGCCTTGCCGTTCGCCTGATAGACCGATAACCCGGGTGGATTGAACGTCGCACGGATGGCTCGCGCTACGCGCGCGGCCGAGCGCAGGAGCGCGCCTGCTTGGACGTCGCTCAGCTCATAGAGATTCTCGGCGTGCCCCTTTGCCGCGACCAGGACATGGCCCGGATTGACCTGCCCGGCGTCCATGAAGGCAATGGTGTGCTCGTCTTCGTAAACCACGGCGGCCGGAATTTCCTTGGCCACGATCCGGCAGAACACGCAGCTCGTCATCACTCCCCCTCTGCGGCTTGGTAGCCGCGGCATCCTACCTCGTAGAGCTTGCGATCCTCCAGCCGCATCGCCGTGAGCTTGCCGCCCCAGACGCATCCGCTGTCGAGCAGCGCGACGCGCGGCGTGAGCCTGAGTCCGAGGGCGGACCAGTGTCCGCCGACGAGGGTCGCTGCTTCCTTTGGCCGCAAGTCGAACCATGCCTTATAGCCCGCGGGCGGCGTGGCGCCTTTCGCGCGGAAATCCATCTTTCCTTCCGGCGTGCAGAAGCGCATCCGCGTCATGGCATTCACGATGACGCGCAATCGGTCCCACCCACTTAGCCCGTCTCGCCACGCGTCGGGCTTGCTGCCGTACAGGTTGGCGAGAAAATCGCGGTAGTTGGGGGCGGCCAGCGCCGCCTCGACCTCCCGCGCCAGTTGCAGCCCCTTCGCCACCGTCCATTGCGGAAGCAGGCCGGCATGGACCATGGCGTACGCGCCATCGGCGTGCATCATCGGCCGCGTGCGCAGCCAGTCCACGAGCTCCCGCCTGTCGCTCGCTTCGAGCACATCGTCGACGGTGTCGTCCTTGCGCGGACGCTCGAAGCCTTCGTGCTGCGTGACCAGATGCAGATCATGATTGCCCAGTACCACCGCGGCCCGCTCGCCGAGATCGCGAACGAATCGCAGGACTTCCAGCGACTTTGGCCCGCGATTGACCAGATCGCCGACGAACCAGAGCCGGTCGCCTTTGGCGAAACCCACCTTGGCGAGGAGCGTCTGCAGCTCGTCGAAGCACCCCTGAACATCGCCGATCGCGTAGGTCGCCATTGCTAGAAGCTAGCATCCAGACGCCGATACTGTATTGCCTCGGCGACGTGTTCCGCGGCGATCGTCGCGCTGCCGGCGAGGTCTGCGATGGTACGGGCCACTCTCAGCACCCGGTGATAGGCGCGCGCCGACAGCATGAGGCGCGCGAGCGCGTGCCGCAGGAGCTCGCTGCCTTCGCGGCCGGTGGCGCAGTGGCGGTCGATTTCCCGGCTGCCGAGCAATGCATTCGGCTTGCCCTGACGCTCGATCTGCACCGCGCGCGCCCGGGCAACGCGGGCGGCAATGGCCTGCGACGCCTCTCCCGCGATCGGTGCCACCAGTTCCGCCTCGCGCGGTGCCGGCACCTCGAGCTTGATATCGATGCGATCGGCGAGCGGCCCTGATATCCGCCCGCGGTAACGCGCGATGCGCTCCGGCGAGCACCGGCAGCGACCCGTACGGTCGCCGCAATGGCCGCAGGGGCAGGGATTCATGGCGGCGACGAGCTGGAAGCGCGCCGGAAACTGGACCTGCCGCGCGGCGCGCGAGATGGCGACCTTGCCGCTCTCGATCGGCTCGCGCAGCGCCTCGAGCACGTCGCGATCGAATTCCGGCAGCTCATCGAGAAACAGCACGCCATGGTGCGCGAGCGAGATCTCGCCCGGCCGTGGCACGTTGCCGCCACCGACCAGTGCCGCGCCGGAGGCGCTGTGGTGGGGCGCCCGAAACGGGCGCTCGCCCCAACGCGCGGTATCGAACCCCTTGGTTGAAACCGAATGCACCGCCGCGACTTCGAGCGCCTCGCTTTCCGACATCCGCGGCAGGATGCCCGGGAAGCGCGCGGCCAGCATGGACTTGCCGGTACCCGGCGGACCGATCATCAGCACGCTGTGCGCTCCCGCAGCCGCAACCTCGAGCGCGCGCTTCACCTGCTGCTGGCCTTTGACGTCGCTGAAGTCGGGATAGGTGGCGCCACCGCCGGGAAGGTCGCCGCAATATTCGGCCAGGCGCGCCTCGTCGGCGAGATGCGCTACTACATCGAGCAGCGATTTCGCCGGCAGGATGCGCGCGCCTTGCGCGAGCGCTGCTTGCGGAGCGTTGCCTTCCGGCAATACGAAGGCGCGGCCGGCGGCACGCGCAGAAAGCGCCATCGCGAGCGCACCGCGCACCGGGCGCAACTCGCCCGTCAAGGAGAGCTCGCCGGCGAACTCCTGGCCGTCCAGCGCTTCCGGCGCGAGCTGGCCGCTCGCTGCCAGGATGCCGAGCGCAATCGGCAGATCGAAGCGGCTGGAATCCTTCGGCAGCTCCGCTGGCGCCAGGTTGACGGTAATGCGCCGCGCGGGAAATTCAAAATGCGCGTGATTGAGCGCGGCTCGCACACGGTCGCGCGCTTCGCGCACTTCCGTATCCGGCAGTCCAACGATATGGAATGCAGGCAGCCCGGGCCCGAGATGCACCTCCACGGTCACCTCGGGCGCGTCGACGCCTGCGAGCGCACGGCTCGCTACCGTTGCGACTGTCATTGGCCCGCCCCTTTCTCAGGACGAGCAACGTCTGCGGACTGCCTAGGTTTACGTGGGCGGCTTGCCGCGCGCGCGTTCGAGCTCCGCAAGCCGTGATTCGAGCTCGATCAGCTTCGTCTGCGCGCGCTCCAGGAGCTTCTTCTGCACTTCGAAATCCTCGCGCATGACCAGATCCATGCGGTCGAACCAACCCGCCAGCATGGCGCGAAGGTTCTTTTCGATGTCCTGCGCGGGCGAGTTGCGGAAAGCCTCGTGGATGCGCTCGTTCAGGTCTTCAAACAGATGCTTGTCGTTCATGGGCCAACGTTAGCACTGGCTGCGGCGCACTGTTCGCGGGCGAGCCTGTCGATCAAGTGCACCGCCGTGGGGCGGCCGTTTTTTTGCACCGCGGTAACCGCTTGATGACACAAATGTAATGCCAATGGCACAAGAGATGCTAACTGTCGGGGGCGTTTTCTATCCACCCTCAGGGAGAGCATCAAAATGCTTAAGTTCGTTGTTCCTTTCGCGCTGGCCGCGTCGTGTCTGTCTGCAACGGCGACCGCCCAGCAAGCGGCGCCGACACCCTCGCCGGTCGCCGGCAACCTGACGCTTGCCTCCGAATACCGGTTCCGCGGAATCGATCAGACCGCGGGCAAGCCTGCGCTCCAAGGCGGCTTCGATTACAGCCACGCAAGCGGCGTGTACCTTGGGAACTGGAACTCCAACATCAGCCAGGGCGCGGGCTTTCCAGGCGCCAGCCTCGAGATGGATTTCTACGGCGGATACAAGAAAGCTTTCGGCGACCTTGGGCTCGACGTCGGCGCCATCTATTACTACTACCCCGGAAGCGACGCCCGTTTCCTCGGCGCTGCTAATCCGCACTCGGGCAAAACAAACTCCGGCACGGTCCATAACACCGAGGTCTACATCGGCGCCAGCTGGAAGTGGCTCTCGCTCAAGTGGTTCCACGCAATCAGCGACTACTTCAGCCTTCCGGACACCAGCGGAACCAACTATCTCGATTTCTCCGCCACGTACGACATGGGCGGCGGCTGGGGAGTCGTCGGGCATCTGGGCTCGCTCCGGGCGCACAGCTACACCGAGCTGAATTACACGGACTACAAGCTCGGGGTCACGAAGGACATCACCGGCTGGGTGCTTGGTGCCGCGCTCGTCGGAGCCAGCACCAAAGGCGGCTGCCCCTTCGACGCGACCAATGCGCCCTACTGCTTCACGAACCCGGCGGGCCAGTCGCCACGCGACGCGGGCCGCAACACGATCGTCCTTTCGGTCGGAAAAACGTTCTGACGCTAACCGGGAGCGCCGCCCTCATCGAGGCATGAGGCGGCCTCCCCTCGGGAGACCCGCATGAAACTAGTAACGGCAATCATCAAGCCCTTCAAGCTCGACGAGGTGCGCGAGGCCTTGTCCGCCATCGGCGTGCAGGGCATCACGGTCACCGAAGTGAAGGGATTCGGACGCCAGAAAGGCCACACCGAGCTTTATCGCGGCGCTGAGTACGTGGTCGACTTCCTTCCCAAGGTGAAGGTGGAGGCGGCGGTCAAGACCGAGCTGCTCGAGCAGGCGATCGAGGCGATCGAGAAATCCGCGAACACCGGCAAGATCGGCGACGGCAAGATCTTCGTGTTCGATCTTGAGAAGGTAATCCGCATCCGCACCGGCGAGACCGATGCGGCCGCGCTCTAAGGAGAACGTGATGAAGAAAATCTGTGCATTCCTGGCGATCGTGCTGTCGCTCGCGTTTGCGGGGCTGACGTTCGCGCAGGACAAGCCGGCGGCCGATGCCAAGCCGGCGGCCGAAGCGAAGAAGGACGACGCCAAGGCGGCTGGCGCGTCGGAGGCGAAGAAGGAAGAAGCCAAGCCAGCCCCGACGCCGAACAAGGGCGACGTGGCGTGGATGCTGACCTCAACCGCGCTGGTCCTGATGATGAGCGTGCCGGCCCTGGCGCTCTTCTATGGCGGGATGGTGCGCGCGAAGAACACACTGTCCATGCTGATGCAGGTATTCGTCGTGTTCTCGCTCGTGACCGTCTTGTGGTGCATCTACGGCTACAGCCTTGCCTTCACCGAAGGCAACGCCTATTTCGGCGGCCTGGATCGCCTGTTCCTGAAGGGCACGTTCGATCCGGCGAAAGGCGAGTTCGCGATGGCAGCGACGTTCTCCAAAGGTGTGGTGATCCCGGAGCTGGTATTCGTCGCATTCCAGGCGACCTTCGCCGCGATAACGGCCTGCCTGATCCTCGGGGCGATCGCCGAGCGCGCCAAGTTCTCCGCCGTGCTCGCGTTCATCGTGCTGTGGTTCACCTTCGCGTATACGCCGATCGCCCACATGGTGTGGTTCTGGATGGGACCGGATGCCTACACGACGGCGAAAGTGGTCGACGAGATGAACAGCAAGGCCGGGCTGATCTGGCAATGGGGCGCGCTCGATTTCGCGGGCGGCACGGTCGTGCACATCAATGCCGGCATCGCCGGACTGGTTGGCGCCTACTTGATCGGCAAGCGCATCGGTTACGGCAAAGAAGCCATGCCGCCGCATAACCTGACGCTCACCATGATCGGCGCCGCGCTTCTCTGGACCGGGTGGTTCGGCTTCAACGCCGGCTCGGCGCTGGAAGCGAACGGCACCGCGGGCCTCGCGTTCATCAACACCTATCTCGCGACCGCCTGCGCAGTGCTGGCTTGGATCGCCGGCGAGGCGGTGTTCAAGGGCAAGCCGTCGATGCTCGGTGCAGCCTCCGGCGCGGTAGCCGGCCTGGTCGCGATCACACCGGCCGCGGGCAACGTCGGTATCCCGGGAGCGTTCGTGATCGGCTTCGCCGCCGGCCTCGTTTGCCTCTGGGGCGTCACCGGCCTGAAAAGGCTGCTCGGCGCCGACGACTCGCTCGACGTGTTCGGCGTGCATGCCATCGGCGGAATCCTGGGCGCGCTTCTCACCGGCGTGTTCAACTCGCCGGACCTGGGCGGGCCGAGCTTCCCGGTCGACTGGTTCACCGGCACGATGACCGCAGGCAAGGACTATTCGATTGCCGGCCAGGTCTGGATCCAAGCCAAGGCAGTGGGCCTGACGCTGCTCTGGTCGGGCATCGTCGCAGCGGTGGCCTACAAGCTCGTCGACCTGACGATCGGACTGCGCGTCAGCGAAGAGGACGAACGCGAGGGCCTCGATACCGCGGCGCACGGAGAAGCCGCCTATCGGATGTAATCTGCGCCACTCCGCAAAAGGGCGCTTCGGCGCCCTTTTTTATTGGCTGAGCTTTTCGAGCAGCGCCAGTAGCTGAGCACGTTCCGTGGTTGTCAAGCGCTCGGCAACGCGCTGCTCATGCCGCTCAATGCGACGGCGCAAGCGCGCCGCGAGCGAGCGGCCCTCGCGGGTGAGCCACAGGCCATTGGTGCGCCGATCTATGCCGCGGCGCCGCTCGATCAACCCTCGCTCCTCGAGGGAGTCGACCACGCCCACCATCGTCGAGCGATCCAGGCTCACTGCCTCGGCAAGGCGGCCTTGAGGGACGCCCGGGTTCGCCTCGATGAGGAGCAGCATCCCGACGCGCCCAGGAGAAAGCTCTCCGACGCTGACTGCAAAATCGCGGAACACCGCCTGCTGCGCGAGGCGCAGGCGGTAACCGATTAGTCGGGGAAGAACGCCCTGCCGAAGAGCCTCGCGCGCGGGTTTCACTCGGGTTTGGCCGCCAGACGGTTCGCGGCATCGTACACGGAATAGAATTGCCGGTTTTCGAGGGACCCGATGGCCTACGCAATCCCCCTGTGGACCCCTCCCGCGCTTCCGATCGCGGGCTCAGACCAGCAATTTCCCGTGCGGCGCATTTTCTGCGTCGGACGAAACTACGCCGAGCACCAGAAGGAGATGGGCGGCGACGGCCGCGAGACTCCGTTTTTCTTTTTGAAAAGCGAGTTCGCGCTCGTCGTGCGCGGCGGTGAAGTGCACTACCCGGCGAAGACCTCCAACTACCACTACGAGACGGAGCTGGTGGTCGCGCTCCACAAGGGCGGACGTCGCATCGACGCCAAGCGCGCGAATGACCATATCTTCGGCTACGCCGTCGGCCTGGACATGACGCGCCGCGACCTGCAGCAGTGGGGCAAGGACCATGGCCGGCCGTGGGACTTCGGCAAGAATTTCGATGACTCCGCGCCGTGCAGCGAGCTCTTCCCCGCTTCGAAGATCGGCCACCCGTCAAAAGGCTCGATCTGGCTGCAGGTGAACGGCAAGCAGCGCCAGAAAGCCGACCTCGGCGACATGATCTGGTCGGTGCCCGAACAAATCGCTTTTCTCTCGGAGCATTACACCCTCGAGCCGGGCGACATCATCTTCACCGGCACGCCGGCGGGCGTCGGTCCGGTAAAGCCGGGTGACGAGTTGCTCGCCGGCATCGACGGGGTGACGGAGCTCAAGGTGAAAATCGCGCCGGCGCTGTGAAGCTCTATACGTACTTCCGCAGCTCGGCGGCGTTTCGCGTGCGCATCGCGCTCAACCTGAAAGGCGTGAGCTATGAACCGGTGTTGGTGCATCTCGCGAAGGGCGAGCACCGCCAGCCGCAGTACGCGCAAGTAAACCCGCAGGCGCTGCTGCCGACGCTCGAGCTCGACGACGGCACGCGGCTTACGCAGTCGCTCGCCATCATCGAGTGGCTGGACGAAAAACATCCGGCGCCGCTCCTCATACCGAAGGACACCCTGGCTCGCGCCCGCGTCCGATCGCTGTCGTACCTGATCGCGAGCGAGATCCACCCGCTCAACAACCTGAGGGTGCTGCAGCACTTGAAGCGCGCCCTCGGCCAGTCGCAGGAGCAGATCGACGAGTGGTACCGCTACTGGATCGCCGACGGGCTCGCCAAGCTGGAGGCGGAGCTTGCGCGCGCGGGTACCGGCAAATTCAGCCATGGCGACCTGCCCGGCATGGCCGATTGCTGCCTGGTGCCGCAGATCTTCAATGCAAAGCGCTACAACAGCGAGCTCAAACCGTACCCAAAGACTATGCGCGTTTTCGACAACTGCATGCAGCTCGACGCCTTCGATCGCGCACAACCTTCGAAGCAGCCCGACGCGGAGTAACGATGAGCAGCATCGCCCCTTACCGCCGGCCGTATTGGAACACCCAGCCGGAATACCTTTTCCCGAAATACGCGTCGACCGTCAAGCGCGCGCCCGTGCAGCCTCTCGTCGTGCTGCCGCATACGCTCTCGGAGGTGACCGCCCCCGTATTCGGCTACGAGGAAGTCAAGCCGGGCGACAGCGACCTCACGAAGCAGCACAAGGGCGAACCCCTCGGCGAGCGCATCGTCGTGAGCGGCCGCGTGCTGGACGAGAACGGCAAGGCGGTGCCGAACGCGCTGGTCGAGATCTGGCAGGCGAATGCCGCCGGGCGTTACAACCACCGCGTCGATCAGCATGACGCCCCGCTCGACCCCAACTTCACCGGTGCCGGGCGCGTTCTCACCGACAAGGAAGGGAACTATCGCTTCCTGACGATCCGTCCAGGCGAATATCCATGGCGCAACCATCACAACGCCTGGCGCCCGGCACACATCCATTTTTCGCTTTTCGGCCAGGGGATCGTGCAGCGCCTCATCACGCAAATGTACTTTCCCGGCGATCCGCTGCTGGAGTATGACCCGATGTTCATGTGCGTGGCCGATGAAAAGGCGCGCCATCGCCTGGTCTCGCTGTTCGACTGGGAAACCACCGTGCCGGAATACGCGCTGGGTTATCGCTTCGATATCGTGCTGCGGGGGCGCGACGAAACTCCCATGGAGAAGCGTCGGTGAGCCTGCGCGCAAGCACTTCACAGACCATCGGGCCGTTCCTGCGTATTGGCCTCGAATGGATGCAGATCGAAGACATCGCGCCGAAGGGCGTCTCCGGCGAGCGCGTGTCGATACGAGGCCGCGTGAGCGACGCCGACGGCAAACCGGTGAACGATGCGGCGGTCGAGATCTGGCAGGCGAACAGCCAGGGCCGGTACGCAAGCCCCGAAGACAAACAGGACAAGCTGCTCGAACCCGCGTTTCGCGGTTATGGTCGCTCGCTCACCGATGAAAACGGTGCGTTCCGCTTTTCAACCATCAAGCCCGGGCGCGTCCCCGGGCCGGGCGGCAAGCCGCAGGCACCGCATCTCAATGTCACCATCTTCATGCGTGGCCTGCTGAAGCAACTGCAGACGCGCATGTACTTCCCGGAAGATGCAGCGAACGCCGAGGATCCGGTCCTCGCCCTCGTGCCGGCGGAGCGGCGCGCCAGCCTGATCGCCCGACACGGCCCAGACGGCACGCTGGAATGGAATGTCGTGCTGCAGGGCAAGAACGAGACGGTGTTCTTCGACTTCTGAGCCTCGAGCTCATCTTCTCCGACGAGCGCTGCGCAGCGGCGCTCAGTGACGAAAATCTGCTGGCGGCCATGGCGCGCTTCGAAGGCGCGCTCGCCCGCGCGAGCGCCCGAACGGGAGTGATCACGCCTGAGCACGCCGACGTGATTGCGGCCGTATGCGAGCACGCCGTTCTGGATGCATCCACCCTGGCCCGGGAAGCTCGCCATGCCGGCACGCTCACCATTCCTTTCGTCAAGACTTTAACGAAGCAGGTTGCGGGAGTTTCGGCCGATGCCGCGCGCTTCGTGCACTTCGGCGCGACCAGCCAGGACGTAACCGATACAGCGCTAGCGCTGTGCCTACGGGCTTCCAGCGAGCGAACGCTCGCGCTGGCCCGAGAGTTGGGCGATGCACTCGCCGCGGTTGCACGCCGGCACGCACGGACGCCGATCGCCGCCCGTACCTTGTTGCAGCCCGCCGCACCCATCCCATTCGGCTGGAAAGTTGCGATGTGGCTCTCTCCGCTCGCGCGCTCGTTGCCGCATTACCGGCACGCGAGCGCCGAAGCGAGCGTGCTGCAATTTGGCGGCGCCGCCGGCACCCTTTCAGCGTTCGGAGAAAAAGGCGGGACGGTCGCCAAAGAGCTCGGGCGCGAGCTCGGACTCCGGACAGCCGTTACGTGGCACAGCGCGCGCGACGCGTTCGCACGCCTGGGCAGCGAAAGCGCAATCCTTGCCGGTATCGCGGCCAAGATCGCGCGCGACGTGGCACTCGCGATGCAACCCGAGGTCGGTGAGCTTGCCGAGCCGACGACGCCAGGACGTGGCGGCTCGTCGGCCATGCCGCACAAGCGCAATCCGGCGGCGTGCATGCTGGCCCTCGAAGCGGCTCGCAGAGTGCCGGGGCTCGCCGCGACGCTCCTCAATCAGCTCGAGTCCGAGCACGAGCGCGGCGTTGGCCAGTGGCAGAGTCAGTTCATCACGATGCGCGAGCTTGTCTGCGCAACGGCGAGCGCACTGGCGGCAATGGCCGAAGTGCTGCAAGGCCTGCAGGTCAACGACCGCGCCATGCTCGACAACCTCGAGCACAGCAAAGGCCTTGTCTTCTCCGAAGCCGTATCGCTGCGCCTGTCGCGCGCGATGGCCGACCGACTGGTCGAGCGGGCGGTTCGGGAAAAGAAACATCTGGCGGAAGTGATGCTGGCCGACGCGGAGGCGTCGCGCGCGCTGTCGCGCGAGGAAATGGCAGCGCTCTTCAACGCCGAGAAAAGCTACGGCGCGGCCGCCGAGATGACCGAGCGGGTGCTGGCCGATTGGGCTAGCGCGCGCGAAACCGCGCCTTAACCTCGTCGCTGATCGTCAGGCCCTTCATCGGCGTGCCGGGGCCGTCGACGTATCGGCCCCACACGCGCGTTTCCTTCGCCTTGGCGAGCGGCGTCTCGTCGCTGCGCATGATGTCGTGGGCGACGATAAAGGACTTGCCGCCGAAGCGCGCGATCCGCGAGCGCACCTCGCAGCGGTCACCGTGCATGGCCGGCGCGAGGAACTGGCATTCCGCATTAACCAGCGGCATGGCCATATGCTCTTCGCGCATCCATTTCGGCGCGTAGCCGACCGCTTCGAAAAGCGCCCAACTCGCCGCGTCGATCCAGCGGAAGTACGTCGGATAGAAGATGATGCCGGCCGGATCGCAGTCGCCCCAGTGCACTTGGCACGCAAAGCGATTGACGATGGACTCGAACTCGGGCTCGCCGCTCATGGGAGGCGGCGATTATAAGCGTGGGCGATTGACACGCCGGGGCCGCGTGGGCAGACTCCCACTCGACAAAACCCGTTTCTGCTCAAAGCTGGACGGGCTTTTTTGTTGGAGCGTTCGTGCAGGTTCCGCAGCATTCCGCCCGCCTCGAAGAATTTCTGCGTCAGAGGATCCTGCTCCTCGACGGCGCCATGGGCACGATGATCCAGCGTGCGCGGCTTGCCGAGGAGGACTATCGCGGGCAGCGCTTTCGCGACTGGCAGCGAGAATTGCGCGGCCACAACGACCTGCTGTCGCTCACGCAACCTCGGCTGGTACGCGATATCCATGCGCAGTACCTGCAGGCCGGCGCGGACATCATCGAGACCAACACCTTCAACTCGACGGCCGTCGCGCTGGCCGACTACGGCATGGAGACGCTCGCTCGGGAGCTGAATCGCGCCGCCGCCGAGCTCGCGCGCGACGCAGTAAGCGAATGGCAAGCGAGGACGCCACGGCAGCCGCGCTTCGTGGCCGGCGTCCTCGGGCCGACCAATAAGACGGCTTCCATCTCCCCCGACGTCAACGACCCGGGCTTTCGCGCGATCGATTTCGACGGCCTGGTAGCGGCGTATAGCGAAGCCGTGGACGGCCTGCTCGATGGCGGCGTCGATCTGCTGCTGGTCGAGACCGTATTCGACACGCTGAACGCAAAGGCGGCGCTCTTTGCCATCGACAGCGTATTCGAGCGGCGCGCGCTGCGTCTGCCGGTCGTGATTTCCGGCACGATCACCGACGCATCGGGCCGCACGCTCTCCGGCCAGACTACTGAGGCGTTCTACAACTCCATTCGCCATGCGCGCCCACTGGCCGTGGGCCTTAACTGCGCGCTCGGCGCGAAGGAGCTGCGCCCCTACGTTGAGGAGCTCGCGAAGCTCGCCGAGTGCTTCACCTGCTGCCATCCCAATGCCGGGTTGCCGAATGCCTTCGGCGAGTACGAGGACACGCCGGACTCGATGTCCCGCCAGATCGGCGAGTGGGCGCGCGACGGGTGGATCAACATTGCCGGCGGCTGCTGTGGCACGACACCCGAGCACATTGCGGCAATGGGTGATGCGCTGCGCGGTCTTCCCCCGCGCCGCGCGGCTCCCCGCCCGTTCGCGCTGCGCCTCGCCGGGCTTGAACCGCTGAACGTCGACGAGCAGTCCCTCTTCGTGAACGTCGGCGAGCGCACGAACGTCACGGGCTCGCGGGCCTTCGCGCGCCTCATCCTCGCAGGCGATTACGCCGGCGCGCTTGCCGTCGCCCGACAACAGGTGGAGAACGGCGCGCAGGTAGTCGACATCAACATGGACGAGGCCATGCTCGACTCGGAGAAGGCGATGACGACCTTCCTGAGCCTGCTCGCCGTAGAGCCCGACATCGCGCGTGTGCCGCTCATGCTCGACAGCTCCAAGTGGAGCGTCATCGAGGCCGGATTGAAATGCGTGCAGGGTAAGCCGATCGTCAATTCCATCTCGATGAAGGAGGGCGAGGCCGAGTTCCTGCGGCAGGCGGCGCTCGCGCGCCGCTACGGCGCCGCCGTCGTCGTGATGGCCTTTGACGAGAATGGCCAGGCCGATACGCTAGAGCGGCGCATCGCGGTGTGCCAGCGGGCGTATCGCCTGCTCACGGAGCGCGGTTTCCCGCCCGAGGACATCGTCTTCGACCCGAACATCTTCGCCATCGCAACGGGGCTTGAGGAGCACGCGCGCTACGCGATCGACTTCATCGAGGCCGTGCGCTGGATCCGCGCCAATCTGCCCGGCGCCAAGGTTTCCGGCGGCGTATCGAACCTCTCGTTTTCGTTCCGCGGCAACGACGGCGTACGCGAGGCGATGCATACCGCCTTCCTCTATCACGCCATCGGCTCCGGCATGTCGATGGGCATCGTGAACGCCGGTCAGCTTGGCGTGTACGAAAAGCTCGAGCCCGACCTGCGCGAGCGCGTGGAGGACGTGATCTTCAACCGTCGAGCCGACGCCACCGAGCGCCTGATCGAGCTCGCGAGCCGGGTGAAGACAGGCGCGAAAGAAACCACCCGTGACGAAGCGTGGCGCGCCGGCGGCGTGGACGAGCGCCTCGCCCATGCGTTGGTGAATGGCATTTCCGCGCATATCGTGGCCGATACCGAGGAGGCGCGTCTCAAGTTCGAGCGCCCGATCCAAGTCATCGAAGGCCCGCTGATGGACGGGATGAATGTGGTCGGCGACCTTTTCGGCGCCGGCAAGATGTTCCTGCCGCAGGTGGTGAAATCCGCGCGGGTAATGAAGCAGGCCGTAGCCCACCTGATCCCGTACATCGAAGCCGAGAAAGCCCGGTCCGGCGCTGCCCCGCGCGCGAAGGGGCGCATCCTGCTTGCCACGGTGAAAGGCGATGTGCACGACATTGGCAAGAACATTGTCGCTGTCGTGCTCCAGTGCAACAACTACGATGTCCTCAATCTCGGCGTGATGGTGCCGGCACAGACCATCCTCGACACCGCGCAACGCGAAAAAGTGGACGCGGTGGGCCTTTCCGGGCTGATCACGCCGTCGCTCGAGGAGATGGCGCACGTGGCGCACGAGATGGAGCGCCTCGGGCTCAAGCTACCGCTGCTTATCGGGGGCGCGACTACCTCGCGCGCGCATACGGCGGTGAAGATCGCGCCCAACTATTCCGGGCCCGTCGTGTACGTGCCCGACGCGTCGCGCAGCGTGCCCGCCGTGCAAGGACTTCTGTCGGAATCCCGCGAGGTTTACGCGAGCGAGGTGCGCGCGGATTACGACAGGATCCGGATCCAGCATGCCCAGAAGGCCGGGCCCGGGCCGCTACATCCCATCGCTGACGTACGCCGTCTGGGGCTTAAAACCGACTGGGCGAGCTATGTGCCGCCGAAGCCGAGCTTCGTCGGGGTGCGCGCACTGCGCGGCTATCCGCTGGCGGATCTGGCGGACTACATCGACTGGGCGCCGTTTTTCCAGGCCTGGGAACTGTCGGGCCCCTATCCACGCATCCTGGAAGATCCGGTGGTCGGCGCCGAAGCGCGCAAGGTCCTCGCCGACGGACGCGACATGCTGGCGCGCGTAATCGGCGGACACTGGATCGAGATGAATGGGGTATTCGGCATCTTCGCGGCGGCTCAGGTCAACGCCGACGATATCGAGCTCTACGCGGACGAGACCCGGCGCACGCGCGTGATGACCTGGCACAACCTGCGTCAGCAGAACCACAAGCCGCAGGGGCGCGCCAATCTTTGCCTCGCCGACTTCGTGGCGCCCAAAGAGAGCGGCGTGGCCGACTGGGTGGGTGCCTTCGCCGTATCGGCGGCGGGCATCGACGAGCGCGTGCGCGGCTTCGAGGCGAGCCACGATGACTACAACGCCATCATGCTGAAAGTGATTGCCGATCGCCTGGCGGAAGCCTTCGCAGAGCGGCTGCACGAACGCGTTCGCCAGGAGTACTGGGGCTACGGTGCGGGCGAGGGCCTTTCAAAAGCGGAGCTCATCTCGGAGGCCTACCGGGGCATCCGCCCGGCGCCCGGCTATCCGGCGTGCCCGGACCACACGGCGAAGGAGGGACTGTTCCGCGTGCTCGATGCCGAGCGCAATGCCGGGGTGCACCTCACCGAATCATTTGCCATGCTGCCTGCCGCGGCTGTCGCCGGTTTTTACCTCTCGCACCCCGAGTCGAGCTATTTCGCCGTGGGCAAGGTCGGCCGCGACCAGGTCGAGGACTATGCGCGCCGCAGCGGAAAAACGCTTGCCGAGGCGGAAAAGTGGCTGGCGCCGAATCTGGGCTACGAGCCCGCGCGTGCGCCGCTTGGCGCGCCGCTATAATCCCGCCATGGGAAAAGGCGACAAGCGGACACGACGCGGCAAGATCTACAAGGGCAGCTACGGCAAGAAGCGCCTGCAGCGCATCAAGAAGAAGAACAAGAAGCCGGCCTGATTATTCTTCGCGCCGGCCGACCGGCAGGCCAAGCGCCTTGAGCTTGCGGTAAAGGTGCGTGCGCTCGAGTCCCGAGCGCTCGGCAACGCGCGACATGCTGCCGTGCTCGCGCGTCAGCAAATTCTCGAAGTACACCCGTTCGAACGCCTCACGCGCCTCGCGGTAGGGGCGGTCGAGCGCGACCTCGGGCATCGTCGCCGGCGAGCCGCGCGCGGCGAGCACCCGCTCGACGTCGCTCAGCTGGATCTCCTCCTCCAGCGCAGTGAACGCGAGGTCCTTCACAACGCTTTCGAGCTCCGCCAAGTTGCCGGGCCACGAGTGGTGGCGCAGCGCATTCAGTGCCGCTATTGAAAGCCGGCGCTGGGGCGAAACGCGCGCTTCGACGAGCTGCGCGAGCATCAGCGATGCAAGATCCGGCACGTCCTCGGCGAATTCGCGCACGGTGGGCAGCTTCAGCGTGAGCTCCGCCAGTCGTGTGCAAAGGTCCGGGTCGAACTCGTGCTTCTCCACCAGGGTACGTACATCGACCGGCGAGTACGACACGATGCGCGCCTTGTACTTGTCGGCGCGTGGCAGCAGGAACTCGACGTGCCTCTGCTCGACGCGCTCGAGGCGCGTGAGATCAGGCAGGAACAGCACGCCCCCCGCCGCCTTGCCCAGAAGCTCTGAAGGCGGCTCCGCCAGCGATTCCGGGCCGGCGATGAAAGGGGCCCCCGTCGGCACGAGCAGGCGAGCGAAGAGCTCGGCGCGCATGCCCCGCTCTCCCCTCAGCATGAGAGGGGCCGCGAGCTGCGCGAGCTGCCCCAGACGCTTCTTCGCATCCGCCAGCGCACCCGAGCGGCCCAGCGTGGCGAGGGCAAGCTGCGGCCCCGGCGTGGCCTCTGGGTTGCGCAGTGCGCGTTTCACCGTTGCGAGCAGCCGCTGGAGCGCGATCGGTTTCTCGAGGAAATCGAGCGCTCCGATGCGCGTCGCTTCGACAGCCGTCTCGATGGTGGCGTGCCCCGACATCATGACCACCGGCATGGTGAGCTGCCCGCTCGCGGCCCATTCCTTCAGCAAGGTGATGCCATCGGTGTCCGGCATCCAGATATCGAGCAGCACGAGGTCCGGGCGGGCGCGCTCGCGCAGGCGTCGCGCATCGCCTGCACTCTCTGCGAGGGCCACCTGGTGGCCCTCGTCCTCGAGGATTTCGGAGAGAAGCTCGCGGATGCCAACTTCGTCGTCGACGACCAGGATCTGCGCCACGCTATGCCGCCTTGGCGAGCGGCAGCAAAACGCTGACCGAGGCACCGCTCGCCGGGCGGTTCTCGATGGCGACGCTGCCGTGGTGCTCGTCGATGATCTTCTTCACGATGGCCAAACCGAGGCCGGTGCCGCGAGGCTTGGTGGTCACGTAAGGCTCGAAAATGCGCGCGATCAATTCTTCAGGGAATCCGCCACCGTTGTCCGAGATTGCGAGCAGCACGCGGTCGCCCGCGAGCTCGGTGCGCACTTCGATCTCCGGCGCGCGCCCCGTGCTGCGAAAATTTTCCAAGGCGTCCTGGGCATTCTGCACCAGGTTGTGGATCACTTGCCGGATTTGCGCGCCGTCGGCCCATACCCCCGGCAATCCCGACGCGAGGCGCTTCGTGATCGGCACGCGGGAATTCTCGTACAGGGCCAGCACTTCGCTGACGAGCGCGTTCAGGTCCAGGCGCCCGAGCGCGGGGGCCGGCAGCCGTGCGTAGTCCCCGAAGTCGTCGACCATGGCTTTCAGTGCGGCGACCTGGTTGACGATGGTGCTCGTGGAGCGGCGCAACGCGTCCGCGTCCTCTCGCGAAAGCCGCTCGGCCAGCTTCATTTCGAGCCGCTCGGCGGATAGCTGGATCGGGGTGAGTGGATTCTTGATCTCGTGCGCAAGCCGCCGTGCCACCTCCGCCCAAGCCGTCGCGCGCTGGGCGTGAATCAGCTGGGTAATATCGTCGAATACCACCACGTACCCAGCGCCGGTCGCCTGCGGGAGTTGCGCGCCGCGCGCGTGCACGGTCTTTCCGGTCGCCTTGAGCTGCAATTCCAGCTGCCACGGCTTGTCGCCCTGCTCGCGGAAATGGGCGCGGATCAGCTCGGCGAAAGCATCGCGCTCTGCGCCGAGAATGCTGTCCGCGCCGCGGTTCGAAATCGAAAGATCGAACTTCGGGTCGAAGACGAGCACGCCGGCGGACATGTTGGCGAGGATGTTTTCGAGCCGCGCCTTGGCCGCCTCGAGCGCGGCGCGATTGGCATCCAGCACGCGCCGGGCTTCATCGAGCTGGCGGGTCATGGAGTTGAACGATTCGGTCAGCACGCCAAGCTCATCGCGGCTCGTCACCGGCGCCTGGCGCGAAAAGTCCCCGCGTGCAACGCCCTGCATTGCCTGCGCCAGCGTGGCGAGGGGCTCGGCAAGAAGCTTGGACTGCGTAACGGCCACCGCCACAGCGACGAAGAGCGCCAACAAAAGCGCGAAGCTCAATGTCACGATGTAAATGCGCTTCAGCCCGTCGCGCGACAGCGCGAGCTCGCGGTAATCGCGATAGGCGGCCTCAATCGCTTCGGCATTGCGCGCGAGGCTGGGCGGCACGCGCGCGCGCAACTGCAGGAAACGCGGCTCTCCGGCGATGCCGCGCGGTTCGATCGGCATGATGGCGCGCAGCGCCAAGGCCCGGCCAGGGCTCGCATCCACCGCCGTATGCCCGCGCTGCAGACGCGCCTGGCGCAGCACTGCGGCCGTAGGCAGGTCGGGCACGAGCTTGCTCACGTCCTCGGTCGCGCTCGCAATGAAACGGCCGTTCGCGCTGAGCACCACGGCTTCGTGCACGCCAGCCTGCAGGCGCAGCCGCTCGAGCTGCGGCACCAGTTGGCTGGTCGACGCATCGCCGAGCTCGAGCGCCATGGTCCTCGCTTTGCTCTGCAGCTCGACCAGCATCTGGTCGACGGCCTGCTGGCCGAGGTTCATGCCGCCCTCGAGCGCGGCATCGACCTTCACGTCGAACCATGACTCGATCGAGCGCGTGAGGAACTGCACCGAAACCGCATACACGATCAGGCCGGGCAGAAGCGCCAGCGCGGCGAAGCGGAGGAAAAGGCGCAGCGTCAGCCGCGACCCGAACACTCGCGCTCGATAGTGACGCGCGAGCGCGAGGAGCTGGTAGCTCACCAGGCCAGCTAGGAGCGCGGCGAGCGCGGCGTTGAGCGCCACCAGCAGCGGATATTGCCGGGCGAGGAACGTGGTATCGCCGCTGGCGGTCGCGAGGAGGAATATGCCGACGGCCGACACGGCACTGCCGATGATGAGCAGCAGCCTCACCGCTCGATCCCTTTGCGCGGCTCGCGGCTTTCCACGGGCGCCGGCAGCTGGCGCGGCGAGCGCACGGTGAAGCGCCGCCAGGGCGATTCCAGCTGCAGCTCGCGGCTGGTGAGGGCGCTCAGCTGGAACGGCTTTGGCAGCAAAGTTGTATCGAGGCGCATGCGCACGGCTGCCTCGTAGTCGTCGTCTGCGAAGGTCACCGTCCGGTCGACCACCAGCCAATTGCGGATTCGCTTGAGCACGTTCAGTGCTTCGTCGAGCGTGGCGAAGCTCTGCTGCAGGAGCCCTGTAGAGAGCCGAAATTGCCGCGACAACGCATGATAGGACAGACGCAGCTGCAACCGGCTCGATGCCGCCGTCTCATCGAACCAATACCAGCGCCGGCGGGTAAGCTCGAAGTCCGCTTCGAAGTACAGCGGCACGCCATTCGATACCACCTCCGAGAGGCGCGGCGTGAGCTGGAACGCGAAATCCGCGTCGAGAACCAGGCCTTCGTCGGTGGCGCGCAGGCGCGTGTCGCCGACCTCGATTTCATTCGCCGCGGCTGGCAAGGCGAGCAGCAAAACGACCAACCCCGTGTATAGAGCGATGCCGCGCATCGCGGTCACATCACGCTTGTTTTTCGATCAACGCGTAGAAAAAACCGTCGTGCTCGGCGTCGGGCAGAGACTGCTCGGGTCCGCCGTCGGGCAGCGAAATGCGCCGAGCACCGCTTTGCGCGCCAGCAAGTGCCGCCACCACATCGTCGTTCTCCTGCGGAAAAACGGAGCACGTGGCATACAGCAATTTACCATTCGGGGCGAGCAGCCGCCAAAGCGCCGCGACAAGCGCGCGCTGGCGCTCGCCAAAAGCCACCAGATCGGTGCTGCGGCGCAGCCACTTCACGTCCGGATGCCGGCGGACGATGCCCGAGGCGGAGCACGGCACGTCGGCCAGGATGCGATCGAACGGCTTACCGTCCCACCACGATTCGGGCCGGGATGCATCGCCGGTCATGATGGTCGCGCTGAGTCCGAGCCGCTCGAGATTCGGTGCAATGCGCGCCGCGCGCGCGCCATCCACATCAAGCGCGGTGAGGCTCACCTCTGCGAGCTCGACAATGTGCGCGCTCTTCCCGCCCGGGGCGGCACAGGCGTCGAGCACGCGCTGGCCCGGTTGCAAGTCGAGGCAATGGGCGGCGCGCTGCGCTCCCAGGTCCTGCACCGATACTTCGCCGGCTTCGAATCCCGGCACCCGCTCGACGGGCAGGGGTTGGTCCAGCACCAGGCCCGAGGGGCCTGCACGACGAGCATGGATGCCTTGGCCAGCGAGTTTCGCGGAGTACACCTCCACGCTGGTGCGACGCGCATTGATGCGCAGCGCCATCGGCGGATGGGCGTTGCCTGCGGCAAGAATGGACGGCCACGCCTGCGGATAGGCAGTTCGCAAAGCATCGATCCACCATCCGGGGTGTTGATGCACCGCTTCGGGATCTGCGCCGAGGCGGTTTTCGATGGATGCCCGCTCGCGCAGGAAACCGCGCAGCACCGCGTTGACGAAACCTTTCACCGGCCAGCGCTCGATGAGGGCACACGCTTTCACGCCTTGGTCGACGACCGTGTGATCGCCATAACGGCCGGACTCCAGGGCGTAGAGTGCACACCACAACAAAGCCTCGACGAGCGGCTCAGGCCGTCCCTTGCGAGACAGGGCCGCGACGATGCCCTGCACACGACCGTACCTTCGGAGCGTGCCGTGCGTCAGGTCGATGAGCGCGCCACGCCACGGGCGGATGTCTTCGGACAGCTTGTTGAATTCCTCCGCGAGGCTAGCGCCGCCGGCCACCCGCGCAACGATGCGCGCCGCTTGCGCGAGTTGCTGGGCGAGGCTCGCCCTTGCGTTCACTCGAACCGTACGCCTTCTGGCAAGCGCCGGCCGCGCAGGAATTCGGCGCTGCTCATGCGCCGTCCACCTGCCGGCTGTAACTCCTCGATGATGAGCGAGTCTGTGCCGCACGCGACCTGCAGGGCGTCGCGCTGCGACAGGACGCGGCCCGGATCACCGCTGCCCGGTGCGACCCGACCGCGCCACACCTTTATCGATTCGCCGCCGAGATGGGTGAGCGCGCCCGGCGCCGGTCGAAAGGCGCGCACCAGGCGCTCGAGTTCCACCGCCGCACGGTCCCAGCGCAGGACGGTGTCCGGTTTTTCTACCTTGCGCGCATACGTCGCGGCGCCCTCAGCTTGGGGAACGGCGTGTGTGCGGCCCTGCTCGATCGCGGCCAGGACTTCCACCAGCGTATCCGCACCCAGATCGGCGAGCTTATCGTGCAAAGTACCCCCATCGTCGTCGGCTGCAATGGTGATAGGGCGCTGTACGAACACTGGACCAGTGTCCAGCCCCGCATCCATTCGCATGATGGACACGCCGGTCTGGGAATCGCCAGCAAGCAAAGCGCGCTGGATCGGCGCCGCCCCGCGCCAACGCGGTAGGAGCGAGGCGTGGATGTTGATAGCCCCAAAGCGCGCGACTTCGAGGACCGCGGGCGGAAGGATCAGGCCGTAGGCGGCCACCACCAACGCGTCAGCCGAGTGAGTGCGCAGCCGGTCGAGTGCCTCCGGTGCGCGCAGCGTCGCGGGCTGAAAAACGTCGATTCCATGGCGCTCGGCCAGGAGCTTTACGGGGCTTGCAGCTGAGCGCATGCCGCGGCCCGCCGGGCGGTCGGGCTGCGTCAGTACAAGGGGTACGGCATGCCCGGCATCGAGCAGGCGGGCGAGAGCCCGTTCAGCGAATACCGGGGTTCCTGCGAAGATTAGACGCAGGAATGCGCGGGCATCAGGCCGACTTGCGCAGCTGCTTGGCGAGCTTGGCGCGAACGCGCTGCTGCTTGAGCTGCGAAAGGTGCTCGACGAAAACCTTGCCCTTTAGATGATCCATCTCATGCTGGATGCAAACGGCGAGCAATCCTTGCGCCTCGAGCGTGAAAACGTTGCCGTTTTGGTCCTGCGCACGAACTTTCACGCGCTCGGCGCGCGGCACAAGCTCGTAGATCCCCGGCACGGAAAGACAGCCTTCCTCGATGTCCGACTCGCCCGTCGCTTCAACAACTTCTGGATTGACGAGGACCACGAGGGAGTCGCGCCGTTCGGAAACGTCGACCACGATCACTTGCTTGTGGATATCCACTTGGGTGGCGGCGAGACCGATGCCGGGGGCGGCATACATGGTCTCTGTCATATCGGCGACGAGCCTTTTCAGGGCATCGTCGAAGACGGACACGGGAGCCGCGAGCTTGTGCAGTCGGGCGTCGGGGTAGCGGAGGATGTTCAACATCGGCATCTGAGGACGAATTTATTTGCAAATTGAATAGATTATATGGACAATCTCACGCGCCATATAAGCTATTTGAAAAACCGGCCGATCCAGGAGCCGCAAAAAAAACTGGCGGGGTCACATGGTCAAGCAACTGCGTAAGTCTATCACAGCACTGGCTTTCTTCGCGATATCCGCCGCCGCGACGGCCCAGGCGCCCAGTGCGCCTTTGACCCTGCGGCCAGATGCCCCCGAACGCTACGTCGTCGTCCCTGGCGACACTCTATGGTCGATTTCGCAGCGCTATACGGACTCCCCTTGGCGCTGGCCAGAGTTGTGGGGGTTCAACAAAGACCAGATCCGCAATCCGCACCTTATTTATCCAGGCTACGTGATCGTTCTGGACCGTGCCCGCGGGCAACTGACCATCGGCTCTCCGAGCGCGGGCGCCCCCACCTCTGCCGATGCTGCCTCGAGCTCGGGATCTGTGAAGCTCGGTCCCCGAGTGCGCAGCGAGTCACTGGCAAAAGAGCAAATTCCGAGTATCCCGGCGGCGGTAATCGAGCCGTTTCTTTCCCGGCCGCTCGTAATCGAGCCCGATGGCCTGGATCGCGCGCCCACCATTGTCGGGACACAGGCCGATCGCGTCATTTTGTCGACCGGAAACAGCGCATACGTGCGCGGCATGGGGCAATCCAAGGAGACCACCTGGTACGTCTTTCGCCCGGGCCCGCCCCTTGTCGATCCGGATACCAACCAGACGCTAGCTTATGAAGCCATTTACCTCGGAACCGCTCAACTCGAACGCGCCGGGGAACCCGCCACCGTAACGCTGACGACGTCGGTGCAGGAAGTCGGCGCTGGCGACAAGCTTGTAGCGGCCGGAGCAGCGCGACCGATCAACTATGCGCCCCACGCGCCGAATACAAAGATCCACGGTCGCGTGCTATCGATTTACGGCAGCCTTGGGAAAGTGGGGGAGGCGGGCCCGCTTTCCATCGTGAGCATCAACCGTGGAGCGCGTGACGGACTCGAGATCGGGCATGTCCTCGCGCTTTATTCGCTTGGCGGCAGCGTGCGCGATGTCAGCGCCAAAGACGGCAGCATTAAGCTTCCGGACGAGCGCTCGGGACTCGCGTTTGTTTTTCGCGTTTTCAACCGGGTATCCTACGCGCTGGTCATGAACGTATCGAAGCCGATCCGCCCACTGGATGTTGTCCAGACGCCCTGACCGCCCTTTGCGGGCTCCGCACCCGCAGGCTTCCCCGCCCGCATGACGCCAGACCCGGGACTGGCGAGCTGGCTGCAACTTTCGCTTACTCCCGGGCTTGGCCCTTCGTCACTACGCAGTCTCCTTCGGCAATTTGGCCTGCCGGAGGCGGTGCTTGCGCGCAAACGCGCGGACCTCGCTTCATTCATCCCGCCCGCGGCGGTACAAGCGCTGGATTCGCCCCGTGTAGCCGAAGCGGTCGCCCGAGGGCTGGACTGGGCGGCCACAGACGACCACTGGGTCGTGACGCTGGCCGATGAAAGCTATCCCCGCGCGCTGCTGGAGATCGCGGATCCCCCACCGGTTCTGTACGCACACGGTCGCGTGCAGTTGCTGCAACAAGCGTCGATCGCCGTGGTTGGCAGTCGCAACGCTTCAGCGCAGGGCGAGAGCAATGCCGAGCAATTCGCAAAGGCCCTGAGCAGCGCGGGCCTGACCATCGTCTCTGGACTCGCACTGGGCATCGACGCTGCCGCGCACCGCGGCGGCCTGGCCGGCGGGGCTTCGACGATCGCCGTACTGGGAACCGGAATCGACGTCGTTTATCCGACGCGTAATGCGGAACTGGCGGCGGAGATTGCTCGCCGCGGGCTCCTCGTTTCCGAGTTTGCGCTCGGCACTCCCGCCAGCTCGCACAACTTCCCGCGGCGCAACCGCCTGATTAGCGGCCTCGCGCGAGGCTGCCTCGTTGTTGAAGCCGCCGTCGCTTCCGGTTCGTTGATCACGGCACGCTCGGCCGCGGATCAGGGCCGCGACGTCTTCGCGATACCAGGCTCGATCCATTCGCCGTTGTCGAAGGGCTGCCACGCGCTCATCAAGTCGGGGGCGAAGCTCGTGGAGTCGGCGGACGACGTCCTGGCGGAGCTCGCCGGGTTTCGCGCAAGCGGCTATGCAACTACTGCAGCGAACACTGGCCCACAGGCCGCCGCGCCGACTTCCGGCTTGCTGGCGGTCATGGGCCACGACCCGGTAGATGTCGATTCACTGTGCGCGCGGGCCGGTTTGTCCGTCGAGCAGGTGTCCTCGGAACTGCTGCGGCTGGAGCTCGATGGCCGGGTGGCCGCGCTGCCGGGAGGGCTTTACCAGCGCCTCGAAAAGGCGCATCGCGGGTAAACGCCGCCGGCGTTGCCGCGTTATAAGAAAGGAGGCTCACTATGTACGATGTCCTGGTCTACCTGTTCGAGAACTGCCAGCAGGCCGAGCTGTCGGACGATCGCGAGCGCGTCGCGCGCAAGCTGTCAGCGGCGGGCTTCGAGGATTCGGACATCAGTGAGGCATTGCACTGGCTCGCGGGTGTGGTGCGCACGCCGCGCGGGGAAAGGGTAGAACTCCCCGATACGCGGCGCAGCTTCCGCGCCTTCGCGCCGCGCGAGCTGGCCAAGCTCGACGCGGAGTGCCGCGGCTTCATCATGACGCTGGAGCACTCAGGCATCCTTACGCCGCAAACGCGCGAGGTCGTGCTCGAGCGCTCCCTTGCCGCGTCTGGCCATGCGCTTTCGCTCGATCAGCTCAAACTTATCGTGCTGATGGTGTTGTGGAATCAGCAGACACCGACCAGTCATTTGCTCGCCGAGGATTTGTTCAGCACGTCGGCGAGTCGCCTGCCGAACTAGTCGCTCGCGCGCGCATACGTGCGCGCGTAGCAAGCTTGAGGCCAGTGCAACCGGTTGAAGGCGCGCCGCGTTGCACTTATCATCTGCGGCCTTTCGCGCATGGCCAAAAAACTCATCATCGCTGAGAAGCCGTCGGTAGCAGGCGACATTGCTCGCGCGCTGGGCGGCTTTGCGCGCAAGGGCGACTATTACGAAAGCGACGAGTACGTGCTCTCGTCCGCCGTGGGCCATCTCCTCGAGCTCGCCGTTCCGGACGAACACGACGTCAAGCGCGGTAAATGGTCGTTCAAGAATCTGCCGGTGCTGCCGCCGCACTTCGACCTGTCGCCGCTGGAGAAAAGCGAGCAGCGCCTGAATCTCCTGCTTCGGCTGATGAAGCGCAAAGACGTGAGTGCCCTCGTCAATGCCTGCGACGCGGGCCGCGAGGGCGAGCTGATCTTCCGCTACATCGTGCAGCACGCGCGCGCAAAGAAGCCGATCGAGCGGCTCTGGCTGCAATCGATGACGCAGCAGTCGATCCGCGATGGGTTCTCGAAGCTCAGACCCGACAAGGATCTGCTGCCGCTCGCCGATGCGGCGAAGAGCCGCTCGGAAGCCGACTGGCTCGTCGGCATCAATGGCACACGGGCGATGACGGCCTTCAATTCGAAAGAAGGCGGTTTCTATCTGACCACGGTGGGCCGCGTGCAGACTCCCACGCTCGCGATCCTGGTCGAGCGCGAGGACAAGATTCGCGCCTTCACGGCACGCGACTATTGGGAAGTGCATGCGCGCTTCGGCGCCAAGGCCGGCGAGTACGCCGGCCGCTGGTTCGACCCGGCGTTCAAGAAGGACGACGATGGCGAGCGCAGAGCCGAGCGCATCTGGACCGCGAAGCAGGCGGCGGCCATCGTCGCCGCCTGCAACGGGAAGAAAGGCATCGCCTCCGAGGAGACGAAGCCCGCAACGCAGCTTTCGCCGCTGCTTTTCGATCTGACCAGCCTGCAGCGCGAGGCCAATGGACGCTTCGGCTTCCCCGCGCGCATGACGCTCTCTCTCGCGCAGGCGCTGTACGAGCGGCACAAGGTTCTCACCTATCCGCGTACCGACGCGCGTGCGCTCCCCGAGGACTACCTCCCCACGGTGAAGGACACTCTGAAGAGCCTCGGCGAAACCGATGCGTTCGCGACGTATGCGCGCCAGATTCTCAAGCAAGGCTGGGTCAAGCCGAACAAGCGCATCTTCGACAACACGAAGATCTCGGACCACTTTGCCATCATCCCGACGCTGCAAACCCCGAAGCAGCTGAATGAGGCGGAGCAGAAGCTATACGACATGGTCGTGCGCCGTTTCCTTGCCGTGTTCTACCCGGCCGCCGAGTTTCTGCAGACGACGCGCATCACACGCGTGCAGGACCACCATTTCAAGACAGAGGGCCGCGTCCTTGAGAATCCTGGCTGGCTCGCCGTCTACGGGCGCGTGACAGGCGAGGACGGCGATACCCTGCCGGCAATCGAGCAGAACGAGAAAGTCGGCGTGGTTGAGGTGGCGGAGCAGGCGCATCAGACGAAACCGCCGCCGCGCTACACGGAGGCCACGCTGCTATCGGCGATGGAAGGCGCGGGCAAGTTCGTGGAGGACGACGAGCTGCGCGCGGCCATGGAAGCCAAGGGCCTCGGCACGCCCGCGACGCGCGCCGCCACGATCGAAGGGCTGATCCGCGAAGAGTACGTCAATCGCGAAGGCCGCGAGCTCGTGCCGACGCCGAAGGCGTTTTCGCTGATGTTCGCGCTGCACATGCTGCACATCGTCGAGCTCGCGTCGCCGGAGCTGACCGGCGAATGGGAGCACAAGCTGAAGCTGATCGAGGCCGGAAAGCTCACGCGCGAAGAATTCATGGCGGAGATAACGGAACTCGTGCGCAAGGTGGTCAGCGGGATCAAGCACGGCGAGATTCCGGACGTGGTGTACGCGACGGTACCGGCGCCGTGCCCGAAATGCGGCGGAGGGGTGCAAGAGAATTACCGCAAGTTCCAATGCCAGAAGTGCGACTTCTCGATCTGGAAGGTCACTTCGGGACGGGAATGGTCTACCGACGAGGTGGCTGAGCTCATCACCAAGCGCGTCGTGGGCCCGCTAACCGGTTTTCGCAGCCGCATGGGCAAGCCTTTCGCCGCGGTGATGCGCCTTACGGACGAGCTGCGTCCTGAATTCGACTTCGGCCAGGCGTCGGGAGAAGGCGAGGAGGCGCCCGACTTCAGCGCTCAACAGCCGCTCGGAGAATGCCCCAAAGACGCCGGCCGGGTATTCGAGCACGGCATGGCGTACACCTGCGAGAACGCCGTAGGGCCGCAGAAGAAATGCGACTTTCGCTCCGGTCGCATGATCCTGCAGCAGCCGATCGAGCGCGAACAGATGAAGAAGCTGCTCGCCTCCGGTCGCACCGACCTCCTTACCGGCTTCGTCTCGAAGAAGGGGCGCCGTTTCAAGGCGTTTCTGGTCAAGCAGCCCGACGGCAAGATCGGGTTCGAGTTTCAGCCCCGGGCCGCCAAGCCGACAAAGGCCGCGGAGGCGCCAGAGGAAAAGACTACACGTCGAGGTTCCGCACCCCGCGCGCGTTCAACTCGATAAACGCGCGTCGCGGCTCGACTTCGTCGCCCATCAGCTTGGTGAAGATCTCGTCGGCGGCGATGCCGTCGTCGATCTGCACCTTGAGCAGCCGCCGCGCCGTGATGTCCATCGTCGTTTCCCACAGCTGTTCCGGGTTCATTTCGCCCAGTCCCTTGTAGCGCTGCAGCGTCATCGACTTCTTCACTTCGCCGAGCAGCCAATGCACGGCTTCGGCGAAATCCTTCACCGGCTGCCGCTTGTCCGCGCGCTGCACGTATGCGGCTTCGCCGACGAGGCCAGTCAGCATCTGAGCGGTCTGGCGGATCTGGGCATAGTCGCCGGAATGGACGAACTCCGTATCGATGGTGCTCATGCGCACATTGCCGTGCCGCGTACGCTCGATGCGTACCTGATAGCGGTCGGTCTTCTGGTCGAAGTGCGGCGCCACGGCGATGCCCTCGGCGCCGATTGCCGCTTCCAGCGTCTCGGCCGAGGCTTCCGCGCTGTCGCGGCGTGCGAGATCGATCTGAACGCCGCCCAGGATCGCCTTCAGCGCGTCGCGATCGATGAGCCGCGATACGCGGTCGATCACGGCCTCGCACAGCAGATAGGCCTTGGCAAGCTGCGCAAGCGCATCGCGCGTGATGGGTTCGGCGCCGGAACGGGGGTAGAGCGCCGCGTCGACCAGCGCCTGCGTCAGCATGAATTCGTTCAACTCATGTTCGTCCTTCAGGTAGCGCTCTTCCTTGCCCAGCTTCGCCTTGTAGAGCGGCGGCTGAGCGATGTAGATGTGCCCGCGCTCGACGAGCTCTGGCATCTGGCGATAGAAGAACGTGAGCAGCAGTGTACGAATGTGCGAGCCGTCGACGTCCGCATCGGTCATGATGATGATGCGGTGGTAGCGCAGCTTGTCGGCGTTGTACTCGTCCTTGCCGAAGCCGCAGCCGAGCGCGGTGATGAGGGTCGCGATTTCCTGCGACGAGAGCAGCTTGTCGAATCTCGCGCGCTCGACGTTCAGTATCTTGCCCTTGAGCGGCAGGATCGCCTGGAACTTGCGGTCCCGCCCCTGCTTGGCCGAGCCGCCGGCTGAATCGCCCTCGACGAGATACAGCTCGCAAAGCGCCGGGTCACGCTCCTGGCAGTCGGCGAGCTTGCCCGGCAGCCCCATGCCGTCGAGCACGCCCTTGCGGCGAGTCATCTCGCGCGCCTTGCGCGCCGCTTCGCGCGCCGCCGCGGCTTCGACGATCTTTACGGTGATCGTGCGTGCGTCAACCGGATTCTCGTCCAGGAATTCGCGCAGCTTCTCGGCAACCACTTCTTCCACCACGGGGCGCACTTCCGAGGAGACGAGCTTCTCCTTCGTCTGCGACGAGAATTTGGGCTCGGGCACCTTCACCGAAAGCACGCAGGCGAGACCTTCGCGCATGTCGTCGCCCGTGGTCTCGACCTTGGCCTTCTTGGCGATCTCTTTTTCCTCGATGAACTTGTTCAGGGCGCGGGTCATCGCCGCGCGCAGACCGGTGAGATGGGTACCACCGTCCTTTTGCGGGATGTTGTTGGTGAAGCAGAGGACGTTTTCCTGGTAGGAATCGTTCCACTGCATCGCGACTTCGACCGTGATGCCCTCCTTCACGGCGCTGCTAACGAAGAGGTTCGGATGCAGGACGTTCTTTGACCGATTCATGTATTCGACGAAGCCCTTCACGCCGCCGGCGAAAGCGAAATTCTCTTCCTTGCCCGTGCGCTGATCGATTAGCGCGATGCGCACGCCGTTATTCAGGAACGACAGCTCGCGCAGGCGGCGCGCGAGAATGTCGTAGTGATAGTCCACGTTGCCGAAGATCTCCTTCGAGGCGAGGAAATGCACCTCGGTCCCGCGCCGCTCCGTGGTGCCAGCTCCCTTGAGGGGCGCTACCGCGGCGCCACCGCGAAATTCCATCTGGTGCACCTGACCCTCGCGCCAGATCGTCAGGCGCAGCCATTCGGAAAGGGCGTTCACCACTGACACGCCGACGCCGTGCAAGCCGCCCGAAACCTTGTAAGTATTCGAGTCGAACTTACCCCCGGCATGCAGCTCGGTCATGACGATCTCGGCGGCTGAGCGCTGCATTTCGTCGTCGGTCTTGATCCCAGTGGGAATGCCGCGACCGTTATCGATCACCGAGATCGAATTGTCCGTGTGCACGGTAACGATGATCTCGTCGCAGAAGCCGGCGAGGGCCTCATCGACAGCGTTGTCGACCACCTCGAACACCATGTGGTGCAGCCCTGTGCCATCTGAAGTGTCGCCGATGTACATGCCGGGGCGCTTGCGCACCGCCTCGAGGCCCTTCAGGATCTTGATGGCATCGGAACCGTAGTCGCCGGGATTGGCGCTGGGATTGAGATTCGCGGCCAATTCAGATCCTCATCGGCATGACGACGTACTTGAAGCCCGCTTCGCTCCCATAGCTGATGAGGGCGCTGGAGGACGAGTCGCCGAAGGCGCATTCGAGCTCCGTGCCGGGCACGTTGTTCAGGACATCGAGCAGGTAGTTCACGTTGAAGCCGATGTCTAGCGAATCGCCGGCGTAGTTAACTTCCAGCTCTTCTTGCGCTTCTTCCTGGTCGGCATTCGACGAGACGATCTTCAGGCTCCCATCGGTCAGGACCCAGCGTACCCCCCGAAACTTTTCGTTCGACAGGATGGCCGCGCGCTGCAGCGCCTGGCGCAGCGGCTCGCGCTGAATCTGCAGGCGATTTTTGTGCTGCGTCGGAATCACCCGCGTGTAGTCCGGAAACTTGCCGTCGATGAGTTTGGAGACGAGATCGATCGAGCCGAAGCCGAAAGCGGCCTGGCCGGTCGAGAGTTCGACGCGCACTTCGTCGTCGCTGTCGGCCAGAAGCTTGCCGAGCTCCAGCACGGTTTTGCGCGGCACGATGGCCTCTTGGCGGGGTACGTCGGTTTCCAGCGGCAGCGAGGCAAAGGCAAGCCGGTGTCCGTCGGTCGCGACGAGCTTCAGTTCTCCTCCGTCCACGACGAGCAGCAGACCGTTCAGGTAGTAGCGGATGTCCTGCTGCGCCATCGCGTATTGCACCAGGCCGAGGACGCGGCGCAGCGCCTTCTGCGGCAGGGCGAATCGCGCCGCATCGCCGCTCGCCTTGGCCAATCGGGGAAAGTCTTCGGCCGGGAGCGTCTGAAGGCTGAAGCGGCTGCGTCCGGCCTTCACGAGCAGGCGCTTGTCCTGAGGCTGCAGATTGACTTCCGCCTGCTCCGGAAGCGCGCGCAGGATGTCGAGGAGCTTCCGCGCGCCGACAGTGAGGGCGCGGGATTCGCGTGCCCCCACGATGGCGCTGCGCGCCGTGATCTGAATCTCGATATCCGTCGCGAGAAACGATACGGATTCACCCGAACCGTCGATCAGGACGTTGGAGAGGATCGGCAGCGTATGACGCCTTTCGATGATCCCGCTTACCGCGGAAAGCGGCGCTAGCAGCTCGTCTCGCTTTGCTTTGATCATTGTTGTTTACCTAAATAGTAGTAACTAATAGAGCGCCGACATTTAGCGGATAAGCCGCAAAACCCGTTTGCGGCCAGGACGTTGTCCTCGCGAAAACCGCGGGAGAAAGCTGTGGACGGACTGGGATGGTTTGGGGACAGTTTGCGGCGCGGCGCCCGGATGCCCGGTTATTCACAAACTGCACTCGGCTTGTACACACCTTGTTCCATCACCCCTTCAGCACCTGCTCGAGGATCAGGTAATCGCGGTTTAGCGAGGTGTCGCGCGCGCGCAAGGTCGCGATGGTGCGGCACGCGTGCAGCACGGTCGTGTGGTCCCGGTTGCCGAAGGCCTCGCCGATCTCGGGGAGGCTCATCTGGGTCAGATCCTTGGCCAGGGCCATCGCCACCTGGCGCGGGCGCGCAACGTTGCGGCTGCGTTTCTTCGCATGCATGTCTGAAATCTTTATCTTGAAGTACTCGGCGACCGTTTTCTGGATTCCCTCGACGCTGACCTGGCGACTATTCAGGTTCAGGATGTCGCGCAGGGCCTCCTTGGCAAGGTCGAGCGACAGCTCGCGCCCGGTGAATCGCGCAAAGGCGAGGACCTTCTTGAGCGCGCCTTCGAGCTCGCGCACATTGGAGCGAATGTGCTTGGCGATGAAGAATGCGATTTCCTCCGACACGGACGCCGCTTCGGCCTCGGCCTTCTTCAATACGATGGCAACGCGCATTTCGAGCTCGGGAGGCTCGATGCCGACCGTCAGTCCCCAGCCGAAACGCGAGATGAGGCGTTCCTCCATGCCCGCGATTTCCTTCGGATACGTGTCGCAGGTGATGACGATCTGCTTGTGGGCTTCGACCAACGCGTTGAACGCGTAGAAGAACTCCTCCTGGGTGCGGCCCTTGTTCGAAAAGAACTGAATATCGTCGATCAGCAGAAGATCGAGCGAGTGGTAATAGCGCTTGAACTCGTCGAATGACTTCTGCTGGTAGGCGCGCACCACGTCCGTGACGTATTGCTCGGCGTGGATGTAACGGATGCGGGCCTGCGGCCGCCGGTCGGCGACCTGGTTTCCGATAGCCTGCACGAGATGGGTCTTGCCCAGCCCGACGCCGCCATAGACGAACAGCGGGTTGTACGAGATACCGGGGTTCTCGGCGACCTGGATCGCCGCGGCGCGCGCGAGCTGGTTCGCCTTGCCGGTCACGAAGCTGTCGAAGGAAAAGCCGCGGTTGAGCCGCGAGCGTTCCTGGATCGCCGGTTCCGGCGCGGCGCGCGTGGCAGCCTGCGCGGCCCGGGGCGCCGGATCAGCGCCGCGCGCGAGGACGAGCCTCACGCCGAGTTCGCGCCCGCTTGCTTCGGCAGCTAGCCGCTCGATGCGGGCGGCAAAGCGCTCGCGCACGAGTTCGAGCACGAAGCGATTGGGAGCAGTCAGCGTCAGCGTGTCGTTGGGCGCAGCAGCATCGGGCGCCAACGGCCGGATCCACGTGTTGAACTGTTGCGCGGGCAGCTCCTGCTCGAGCCGACGCAAGCAGGCGTCCCAGAGGTTTTGCATCTTTTAGTTGGCCTAAAGCGAGCCGGAATTTTACTCCGCTTGAAGTAGGTTATCCACAGATCGCGACGACTCGTTTTCGGGGTGCAGCGATTCGTTTTCTGATTTGACAATGCATTCTTGCGCGCGCTCTAATACCGCCCTTTTTCGGATCGGTCGCCATGGCCACGCAGCGGACTTACCAACCTTCCAAAACACGGCGTGCGCGACGCCACGGGTTCCTCGTACGCAGCCGTACGCCCGGCGGGCGCAAAGTCCTGCGCAATCGCCGCGCTCGCGGCCGGCGGCGTCTCGGCCTCTAACCCAGTAACACGCTCGCCGAAGCGTTTCGGTCTCGATGCCCAACGCCGGCTGCGACACAAGGCGCAGTTCGAGCGACTTTTGCGCGCGGGTGAGCGACGCAACGTGGCCGGCTACACCTTCTACTTCGCCCGGCGCCCGGCAGGGCAGCCGCGCCTTGGAATCCTGATCTCGCGCAAGCATGCCGCAGCATCCGTTGACCGAAACCGCATCAAGCGATGCATCCGTGAAGCCTTCCGCCTGGAGCAGGGGCACTTGGGTCCGCTCGACTTGCTGGTACGTCCGCCGTACGGGCTGCGTCCTTCGGCCGACATCGTGCCGAAACTGCGCGGCTTGCTATGTCGCCTGAGCGAATGATGGGCGCGCTGCTGCGCAGCGCCGTGCGCGCCTACCGCTGGACCGTCAGTCCCCTTTTGCCGCCCGCATGCCGCTTTTATCCGAGTTGCTCCGAGTACGCCGAGCAGGCGCTTGAGCGCCACGGTGCGCTGCGCGGCGGCTGGCTCGCGGCGCGCCGCGTTTGTCGCTGCGGACCGTGGAACGCCGGCGGCTGCGACCCGGTGCCGTGATGATGGACACCCAGCGGCTGGTCCTTCTCTTCATTTTCGGTTTCTCGGTGCTCATGCTCTGGGAAGCCTGGGAGCGTGAGCATCGGCCGAAGCCGCCGGCCGCGGCGGCGCAAGCTGTGCAGCCGGCGGTGCCAGCGACAGCCAAACCGGCCGCGTCCGCAGCGCCCGCGTCGCAGGCCGTAGCGCCAACTCCGCCGCCAGAGGCGCGCGGCGAGACCATCCGCCTCGCCACTGACCTCGTCATTGCGGAGATCGACACGCTGGGCGGGACGTTGAAGCGGCTCGAGCTGCTGCGGCACAAGGATTCCAACGATCCGCAAAAGAACTTCGTCCTCCTCGGTCCGGCGCATCAGTACGAGGCGCAAAGCGGGCTCACCGGCGACGGCGGACCGAACCACCGCACGCTGTGGCGTGCCGACGCCGGACCGCGCACCCTGGAAGCCGGCGCGGACGCGCTCGAGCTGCGCTTGCGCGCCACCGGCAGGGACGGCCTCGAGGTGCACAAGATTTACCGCCTGCGTCGCAACAGCTACGTCGTGGACGTGGAGCTCGAAGTGCGCAACCCCGGCGCGGCGCCGGTCGCAACCTACGCGTATTTCCAGCTCACCCACGATGGCAAGCCGGAAGGCAACCGCAACACGGTGGCCGAAACGTTCGGCGCGCAGAGCTTCACCGGATTTGCCGTGTACAGCGATGAGCGCAAGTTCGAGAAGGTTCCGCCCTCGGATCTCGACAAAGCCAAGCCCGATCACATCAAGCAAGCCAAGGATGGTTGGCTGGCGATGGTGCAGCACTACTTCGTGTCCGCCTGGCTGGCGCCCGCCGGAGTATCGCGCGATTACGTGATGGAAAAGCGACAGGACGGCACCTATGCGGGCCGGCTGCTCGTGCCGGTCAGCGTCGCACCGGGCAGCGAGGCCAAGCTCAATGTGCCGCTCTACGCCGGCCCGCAGGAGAAGCGCCGCCTGGAATCGGCTGCACCGGGGCTCGACCTCGTCGTCGACTATGGCTGGCTCGCCATCATCGCCTGGCCGCTGTTCTGGCTGCTCGAGAAGTTCCATGCGCTGACGGGGAACTGGGGCGTGGCCATCATCCTGCTCACCGTGCTGATCAAGATCATCTTCTTCCCGCTTTCGGCGGCGAGCTACAAGTCGATGGCGAAGATGAAGCTGGTTACGCCGCGCCTGACCAAGATTCGCGAGATGTACGGCAACGACCGGCAGAAGATGAACCAGGCGATGATGGAGCTGTACAAGACGGAGAAGATCAATCCGCTCGGCGGCTGCTTTCCGATTCTGGTCCAGATCCCGGTGTTCATCGCCCTCTACTGGGTGCTGCTCGCCGCGATCGAGCTGCGCCATGCGCCCTTCATTCTGTGGATCCACGATCTCGCGGCGCTGGATCCTTATTTCGTGCTGCCGATCCTGATGACCGTGACCATGGTCGTGCAAACGAAGCTCAACCCGGTGCCCCCGGACCCGGTGCAGGCGAAGGTGATGCAGTTCATGCCCTACATCTTCAGCATCTTCTTTTTCTTCTTTCCCGCCGGCCTGGTGCTCTATTGGCTGGTGAACAACATGCTTTCCATCCTGCAGCAGTGGCAGATTCAACGCTTGTTCGATCGCGACAAGCCTGCCCATGCCAAGAGATGAGGTAGCGCGGGACACGATTGCGGCGGTGGCGACCGCGCCGGGGCGCGGCGGCATCGGCGTGGTGCGGCTTTCCGGGCCGGCCGTCAGCGATATCGCACAGCGCGTCATAGGCACGCTGCCCGCGGCACGGCACGCGACTAGCGCACGCTTCAAGAATGACGCCGGCGAGGCGATCGACGAGGGCATCGCTCTCTACTTCGCCGCGCCGCGGTCGTACACCGGAGAAGATGTGCTCGAGTTGCACGGCCACGGCGGGCCGGTGGTGATGCAAATGCTGCTCGGCGCGTGCCTCGACGCCGGGGCGAGGCTCGCTGAGCCCGGCGAATTCACCCGTCGCGCCTTCCTCGAGGGAAAGATCGATCTCGCGCAAGCGGAGGCGGTTGCCGATCTCATCGATGCGTCGAGCCGGGAAGCGGCGCGCAGCGCCGTGCGCTCGCTGACGGGGGAATTTTCCAGCGCCGTCGAGAAGCTGCGCTCCGGACTCGTCGAGTTGCGCGCGCTCACCGAAGCGCAGCTGGATTTTCCCGAGGAGGACGTTGACGCCCTGCACCGCGAAGATGCAGCACGGCGCCTTGCCTCGGTGGCAGCCGCGTTGGAAGACGTGCTTGCGCGAAGCCGCGAGGGGAGCCTGCTGCGCGCCGGCGTGCAGGTGGTGCTGGCCGGCCCGCCGAACGTCGGCAAGTCGAGTCTGCTCAATCTCCTCGCGGGCGAAGCCCGCGCCATCGTCACCGCAATTCCGGGCACCACGCGCGACGCACTTCGCGAGCCGATCCAGATCGACGGTGTTCCGCTGTTGGTGGTGGACACGGCAGGCCTGCGCGCGTCGACCGACGAGGTCGAGCGGCTGGGCATGGCGCGGACGCAAAAGGAAGTCGAACGCGCCGACGTGGTGCTTGCGGTTCACGACGCGAGTGCGCCGGCTCCCTTCCCGATTGTCCTGCCCGAGGGCAGTGCGCGGATCAACGTGTATAACAAGGCGGACCTCGTTCCCGGCTTTGCCGCGCCGCCCGGCGCGCTCGGCGTCTCGGCGAAGACCGCCTACGGTCTGCCGGAGCTACGGCGGGCCATCCTGCGTGCGGCTGGCTGGTCAGCGACCGGAGAATCCCTTTTCCTGGCGCGCGAACGCCATTTGCGAGCGCTCACGGCTGCAAAGGAACACCTTGCGCGAGCGACCGCCGAAAAATCGCGGTGGGAGCTCTTTGCCGAGGAACTGCGGCTCGCCCATGATGAACTGGGCCGCATCACCGGCACCTTTACAGCCGACGACCTGCTGGGGGAGATCTTCGGCCGCTTCTGCATCGGCAAGTAGCATTTCGAGATCGCTATCCCATTGACCCATAAAAGGTACTCCGAACGGCCGAGGGCGGGCGCAGGGGCCGTAAACGGCCCCGGTGCTAGAATCCGCGACCTGAATCAATCCCTTTTCGGCCGGCCCAGCACCGCTGGGCCTTTGCCTTTTTGGAGTCAGATCGAATGAATGCTCCGGCATCCCACACCGACCAGTCCAGCGCGCCGCAGTGGGTGCGCCACTCCGGCCTGAAGCAGTGGGTGTCGGAGGTCGCGCAACTCGCGAAGCCCGATCGGATCGTGTGGTGCGACGGCAGCCAGGAAGAGTACGACCGCCTCTGCGCCGAGCTCGTCTCGAAGGGCACTTTCACCCGACTGAATCCTTCCCTGCGGCCGAATTCATTTCTCGCGCGCTCGCATCCGAGCGACGTGGCGCGCATGGAAGATCGGACGTTCATCTGCAGCAAGTCGAAGGACGATGCAGGCCCGACGAACAACTGGATCGATCCGCGTGAAATGCGCGGCACGCTGCAGCGGCTGTTCGACGGGTGCATGCGCGGGCGCACGATGTATGTCGTGCCGTTTTCGATGGGTCCGATCGGGTCGCACATCGCCCAAGTCGGCGTGGAGATCACCGACTCCGCCTACGTAGTGGTCAGCATGCGAATCATGGCGCGCATGGGTCGCGCCGTCGTCGAATGGATGGGGTCGGACGGCAAGTTCGTCCCGTGCGTGCATTCGGTCGGCGCTCCGCTCGCAGCGGGCCAGCGCGATGTGGCCTGGCCTTCGAACGAAAAGGAAAAGTGGATCGTCCATTTCCCCGAGACGCGCGAGATCTGGTCGTATGGATCGGGGTACGGTGGCAACGCGCTGCTCGGCAAGAAGTGCTTCGGACTGCGGATCGCGTCGGCCATGGCGCGCGACGAGGGCTGGATGGCCGAGCACATGCTGATCCTCGGCGTCGAAGACCCGCACGGCGAGAAGACCTACGTCGCCGCGGCCTTCCCGAGTGCCTGCGGCAAGACCAACCTCGCGATGCTGATCCCGCCGGCCGGAATGGAAGGCTGGAAGGTGACCACCATCGGCGAGGACATCGCATGGATCAAGCCCGGATCCGATGGCCGCTTCTATGCCATCAATCCGGAATACGGTCTCTTCGGCGTCGCGCCCGGCACCTCGGAGCACACCAATCCGAACGCGATGAAGATGCTCAATTCCAATGTCATCTTCACCAACGTGGCGATGACGCCGGACGGCGATGTCTGGTGGGAGGGCATGACCGACGAGCCGCCGGCGCAGCTCATCGACTGGCAGGGCAAGCCGTGGACGCCGGAGGACGGCAGGAAGGGGCGCCTCGCCGCGCACCCGAACGCACGGTTCACCGTCGGCGCTTCGCACTGCCCATCCATGGATCCCAAGTGGGAAGACCCGCAGGGCGTGCCGATCGCCGCTTTCCTGTTCGGCGGCCGCCGCTCGTCTACGGTTCCGCTGGTCGTCGAGGCGCCGAG
>DATLDY010000299.1:0-2169 GCA_035525655.1 Burkholderiales bacterium | reverse complement strand
AAATGGTCGTGGCCCAACGGCGCGAAGATCTGCGTCAGCCTGAACATGGCGCTCGAGTCCTTCGTGCGCGCAAGCCAGGTGACGCTGGAGAAGACGTCCAACAAGGTCGACCATTTCTCGCTCACCTACGCCGACTATGCCTACAAGGCGGGCGTGTGGCGGCTGATGGACCTGATGGACGAGATGAAGATCAAGGGCAGCGTCTCGACCAACGGCTTGACGGGCGAGCGACATCCGAAGATCGTGCGCGCGCTCGCCGACTACGGCTGCGAGATCGTCGGCCATGCCTGGGCGCAGGACGTGACCGCCAAGGACGACGACCCGCAGACCGAGCTCGAGGAGATGCGCAAGGTGACGCGCGTGCTGACCGAGGCAGCGGGGACGCGGCCCATAGGCTGGGTGAGCCAGGGCAGCGCGAGCTCCGCCAACACGCTCGACTTCCTCAAGCAGGAAGGCTACCTGTGGAGCGGGGACGACATGAGCGACGACATCCCGTTCCTGAAGGAAACGAAGCACGGCCCGATGGTCATCCTGCCTCGCGTCAACCTGCCGCACAACGACCTGTGGATGTGGGCGACCGCGCGCAATCCGCCGGATTTCATGTGGCAGGGATGGAAGGCGACCTTCGACCAGCTCTATTCCGAGGGCGTGGCCGGCTACCCCAAGTGGTGCGAGCTGACCCTGCATGCGCACATGGGTGCGCGCCCGACGCTCATCCCGGCTGCGCGGCAGATGCTCCAGTATGCGAAGAAGCACAAGGGCGTATGGTTCGCCCGCCGCCGCGACATCGCGGAATGGACAATGAAGCACGAATCCAAATAGGAACCGAAATGACGAAAACCCTTCTGGCCCTGGCGCTGTGCATTCCGGTGTGCGCAGGGGCGCAGCCGGTGAAGCTGAAGATGGCCACCTTCTCGCCCGATACCGAGCGGCTCTACAACACGGTGAAGAAACCCTGGGCCGCAGCGGTCAACAAAGCCTCCGGCGGCGCGATCGAGATCGAGCTCTATCCGAACGGCGCGCTGGGCCGGGCGCCCCAGCAGCAGGCGCAGATGGTGATGGACGGTGTCACGGACATCGGCTTCATCGTGCCGCCCTTCACCCCCGGCCGCTTTCCGGATTCCGAGGCGCTCGAGTTGCCGGGCATGTTCCAGGACCTTGCCGAAGGCACGCGCGTCTATACGCGCCTCGTGCAGAACGGCACGCTGAAGGACTACGGCGATTATTACCCGATCGCCATGTGGTCGACGCCGCCGTTCAGCCTGCACTCCAACTTCCCGATCAACTCGATCCGCGACCTGAAGGGCAAGAGGGTGCGCGGCTCGGGCGTGATCCAGATCGAATCGCTGAAAGCGCTCGGCGCAGTCACCGTCGGCATGCCGCCGACCGAAGTGCCCGAGGCGCTCAGCCGCCGCACGATCGACGCGTCGACGTCGCAGCCAGCGGTGCTCTACGACTTCGGCCTCGATCGCGTGACGAGCCATCACTACTTCGTGCGCCTGGGCATCGTGCCGCTCGCCATCGTGATGAACCGCAAGGTATTCGAATCGCTCCCCAAGGCCGGCCAGGATGCGATACGCCAGCACGACATGGATTACATCAACAAGCTCTACATCGACTCGATGCTGGAGTACGACGCTTCGCTCGTGAAGAAGCTGCAGGCCGATCCCAAGCGCAAGGTGGTTTTTCCCGATGCCGCCGACCAGAAGGCCGCGCAGGCCGCCTTCGAGCCGGTGATCAAGGCGTGGGCCGGCAAGAGCCCGCGCCATGCCGAGGTGTACAAGGCCCTGACCGTGGAGCTCGAGAAGGAGCGCGGCAAGAAATAGATGCTGGCCGCGCTCGAGCGCATAACGCTTAACGCGACTCGGGCGCTCTCGGTCGTGGGCCTCATCGCCCTGATGGGGCTCGCCGCGATGACGCTCGCCGACGGCGTGATGCGCTGGCTTGCCAACCGGCCGATCGAGGGCGTACGCGACCTTGGCGGCCTCGCGATCGCCGTGGCCATCGCCTGCTGCATTCCCGTCGGCCTCGTGGAGCGCGGCAATATCGCGATCCGGCTCGGCGGCGCGCTGCATCCGCGGCTCGGGAAGATCCTCGACGCGCTCGCCGCCCTGGCGGTGAGCGCGATCCTCGCGGTTGCCGCCTGGCAGTTCTGGATCTACGCGGCCA
>DATLDY010000236.1:0-4862 GCA_035525655.1 Burkholderiales bacterium | reverse complement strand
TCACGCCATGGCGGGCGGCAACATCGTCGAGCATGCCGCGGCGCATGCCCACCGGATCCAGCAGGCAATCGAGTCCGAGGGGCTCGAGCGCGTGGAACCGGTGCTCGATGCCGCCCTCGCCCTGGAATCGCACGTAGACGTGACCGGGGAGCTCCACCGGGCACGCTATCCGGAATTCCATGCGGAGAAAAAGCCGGCCAGGGAGTCGGACTTCCGCAAGCGCTTCCGCGACCTGCCGGGTGAATCGACGCCGCCGGCCCTGCCGCTGGGCCCTATGCGCATGTCCGTGCCCCCGCATCCCGAATATGATCTTCTCTGGTTCATCGCCCAGTACGCGCCTGACCTGGAGCAGTGGGAGCGCGACATCTTCCTGATGGTTCGTTCCGAGTCGCTGTATTTCTATCCGGTCTTCGCCTGCCAGATCATGAACGAGGGCTGGGCTTCGTACTGGCACGCCCGCCTCCTGCGCGAGGCGGAGTTCCTGCCGCAGCCGCTGTACCTCTCCGCGATCAAGGCGCATTCGGACGTCGTGCGTCCCTTTGCCAGCGGCCAGGAGACGGCGCTCGCCATCAACCCCTATTACCTGGGCTTCACGATCTGGGAGCGCATCGTCGAGAAGCACGGCCTCGAGCGTGCGCGCGAGGTGTGCCGTGAGGAAGACGACTTCGGCTTCATCCGCAACTGGCTCGACGAGGAGCTGGCGGAGGAATCAGGCTTGTTCGTGTACGAGGCGCGCCCGGGCGACGAGATCCGCGTCGCCACGAAGGACATCGCCGCGATCCGCGAAGCCATCCTCGCGCCGAAGTTCAACTTCGGCGCGCCGCGCGTGGCGGCCGTGGAGCTAAAGCACGACGGCAGCCTCACGCTGGCGCACGACCACGGCAGCGACGGCCGCGGCCTCGATGTGAACCGGGCAAAGCGCGTGCTCGATTACGCGCACCGCGTCTGGCGCCGGCCGGTGCGCCTCGTCACGGTGAACGAGCGCGCCGAAAATATCGAAATCGCGGCTTAAAGCACCAGCACCAGCAGCACGACCAGGAGAATGATGATGAGCAGCTGGTCGTTGCTCAGCGCGCCGCCGGCGATCAGCGAGTCGATCTTGCCGGCAAGCTGAACCACCTCGGCATCGGTCATCGCGTCGACGCGTGCCGAAGCGTCCCCGGATGCCACACCGAGGTCACCGAGTTTCTTCGCCACTTCCGGGCGCGCTATCAGCGCCTTTACGCGCTCGCGCTCGCTCTGCGGCTGGACCTGCGGGGACTCGTCGGTCGCGATCATTTCGGCGTGCGCGCGCGGCATGACGAAAGCCGTGGCGAGCGCCAGTGCGAACAGCATGGCGATCTGGGACAGGCGGTTGCGTAAACGTTGGGTCATTGTTGGACTCCTCCGGGAAAAGGCGCCCCGACTATAGCCAACCCGAGTGGTTTTAGATGCCGCGCGCCGGCGACCGCGGGTAGTGCAGTTGCTACACTTCGCCCCCATGAAAGCCTATGTCCTGAAATCCGAGTCCAACGGCACCACCCTCGAGCTGCGCGAAAAGCCGCAGCCGCAGCCCTCCCCCACCCAGCTGCTGGTCAAAATCCACGCCGCGAGCATGAACCGCGGCGAGCTCCTGCGCGGCCACGGCCTGGTGAAGCCCGGCACTGAGAAGCCCGCGGGCATGGACGCCGCCGGCGAGGTCGTCGGCACGGGCGAGCGCGTGATGGGACGCCTGCCGGGCGCCTTTGCCGAATTCGGCGTGATGGACAAGCAGGATGCCATCCCCATTCCGCCGAGCCTCTCCTGGGAGCAGGCCGGCGCGGTGCCCATTACCTTCAATGTCGTCTACGACATGCTGGTGCAGCAGGGCCACCTGAAGAGCGGCGAGTGGCTGTTGATCACCGGCGTGACCGCCGGTGTCGGCGTCGCGGCGCTCCAGGCCGGCAAGGCGCTAGGGGCGAAAGTGATCGGCACCTCGGGTTCCGCGTCCAAGCTCGAGACGCTGAAAGGCATTGGACTCGACGTCGCGCTGCAGACGCGCAAGGCCGACTTCCACGACGCGGTGCTGAAGGCCACCGATGGCAAAGGCGTCAACCTGGTCGTGAACAACGTGGGTGGCACCGTGTTCGCGGAATGCATCCGATCGATGGCATACGAAGGCCGCCTCGCCACCGTCGGCTACCTGGACCAGACGATGAAGGCGGAGCTCGACCTCGACGCCCTGCATTCGAAAAGGTTGAAGCTCTACGGCGTGTCGAACAAGCTGCGCACCGCGGCGCAGCGGGCCGCGACGGTCGAAGGCATGAAGCGAGACTTCATGCCGCTCTTCGCCAGCGGCAAGCTGAAGCCGCTCATCCACAAGGTGTTCTCGTTCGGCGAGCTGCCGAAGGCGAAGGACTACATGGAATCCGACGCGGCGGTCGGCAAGATCGTCATCCGAATGTGATGCGGCGTCTCGTGACAACTACTGCGGCTTGATGCCCGCCTCCTTCACTACCTTGCCCCAGGTGTCGTACTCGCGCCGCATGTAGCGCGCGAGCTCGTCCGGCGTGCCGGGCTGCGGCTCCACGCCCTGCTTGTCCATCGCGGCCAGCACCTCCCGGTTGGTGAGCGCCTTGTGCAGCTCCTTGTTCAGCCGCTCGACGACCTCGCGCGGCATGTTCGCCGGCCCGAGATACGCGTACCAGTTGAGCGCCTCGTAGCCCTGATAGCCGGACTCGGCCACCGTCGGAACATCGGGTAGCAGCTTGGTGCGCTTGGAGCCGGTGACGGCGATGGCGCGCGCCTTGCCGCCTTTGATGCCGCCGATCGAGGAAACCGGCGTGGCAAAGAACGAGGTCACCTGTGCACCGAGAAACCCGGTCATCGCCGGACCGCCGCCCTTATACGGCACGTGCACGATGTCGATCTTCGCCACCTTCTTCAGGAGCTCGCCAGCGAGGTGCCCCGCTCCACCGATGCCAGAGGAGGCGTACGTGATCTCTCCCGGTTTCTTGCGCGCGAGCTCGACGTAGTCCGCCAGGTTCTTGACCGGCAGGCTCGGCTGCACGATGAGAACGTTCGAGAACACGACGCCCATGGTGATCGGCGTCAGGTCCTTCATCGGGTCGTAAGGCACTTTGAGCATGTGCGGATTGACCGTGAGCGCGCCGACGTTCGCGAGAACGAGCGTATAGCCGTCCGGCGCGCTCTTGGCGACGTAGTCGACGGCGATGTCGCCGCCCGCCCCGGCCCGATTCTCCACGACCACCTGCTGCCCGACCTGCTCGCTCAGGGTCTTCGCCACGATGCGCGCCACCGTGTCGGTGCCGCCGCCCGGTTCGAAGCCCACCACCGTGGTGATCGCCTTCGCCGGATACTGCGCGTGCGCGCCCATCGGCGAGATGAGGCCGACGCTCAATGCGACTGCTGCGACTGCCGTTCTCATTGCATCCTCCAGTTAGCGGCCCTTGAAGGCCGGCTTTCTTTTTTCCATGAAGGCTCTGCGGCCTTCCTTGTAGTCCTCGCTGCCGAAGCACTCCTGCACCCAGGCGTCGCACGCCGCGGTGTCGTACTTCTGCTTCAGGACTTCGGCGATCACGCGCTTCGCGGTGCGCATGGTGAGCGGGGCGTTGGCGGCCATCAGCTCGCAATACTCGCGCGTGGTGCGCTCGAGCTCTGCTACCGCGACGACGCGTTGCACGAGCCCCATGTCCTTCGCCTCGACAGCGGTGAATTGGCGCGCGGTCAGCATGATCTCGAGGGCGTACGCCTTGCCGACGAGGTCGATCAAACCCTTCATCGAAGAGGCGCGGTAACCGAGGCCCATCCTGGCCGCCGGGATGCCGAAGCGCGCATCGTCCGAGGCGATGCGCAAGTCGCAAAGCGCCGCGATGTTGAGGCCGCCGCCGATGCAGTAGCCGCGGATCATGGCGATGAGCGGCTTGTCGAAGGTCTTCATCGCGGCGTTGGCCTTTTCCGCGACCTCGTCGTAATGCTTCACCTGCTCGGCGCTCGAGCGCGTCTTCTCGAACTGCGAGATGTCGGCCCCGGACACGAAGGCCTTGTCGCCGGCACCGGTGAGCACCACGACGCGCACCTCGCCATCGGCGGCGAACCCGCCGAGCACCTGCGGGATCGCCTGCCACATGTCGAGCGACACGGCGTTGCGCCGCTCGGGGTTGTTGAAGATCATCCAGCCGATCGCGCCGTCCTTGCGGCCGATGAGCCGCTCCGTCACACGACCCCCTGAGAGCGCAGCCGCGCGATGCCGCCCGCGTCGTAGCCGATCTCGCCGAGGATTTCGTCGGTGTGCTGGCCGATTTCCGGCGTCGCCGTCTTGAGCGAGGCCGGCGTGCGCGAAAGCTTCACCGCCTGATTGAGGATGCGCAGGCGGCCGAGCCGCGGATGGTCCACTTCCGCCGCCGCCCCGAGGTGCTGCACCTGCGGATCGGCGAACACCTCGTCCATCTTGTAGATCGGGCCGGTGGGCACGCCGATGCCGTTCAGCGCCTCGATCCACTCGGCCGAACTCTTCTTCGCCAGCTCCTCGTTCATCAGCGCGTTCAGCGCGGCGCGGTTCTTCGCGCGGAGCTCGCCCGTCTTGAAGCGATCGTCGGCAACGAGCTCCTTGCGGCCAAAAAGCTCGCAAATGCGCTTCCACATGCCGTCGCCTGAGGCGGCGACGTTGATGTAGCCGTCCTTCGTCTTGTAGGCCGAGGTCGGCATGCTGGTCGGATGGTCGTTGCCGACCTGCCCCGGCACTTCGCCCTTCATCGCATAGCGTGCCGCTTGGAAGTCCAGCAGCGCGATGCCAGCATTCAGGAGCGAGCTCTGCACCCATTGCCCCTTGCCGGAGCGCTCGCGCTCGAGCAGCGCGGTCATGATGCCAAGGGCAGCGAACA
>DATLDY010000283.1:0-2837 GCA_035525655.1 Burkholderiales bacterium | reverse complement strand
GTGCAGGCAAGCCGGCGCTCGTCGCCCTCCCGCCGCGCGCATTCCGCGTCCCGGTAGCGACGCCAATCTTCGTTCGTCTTGCGATACACGCCGAGGGCCGCCTCGCCGCGCTCGTTGGCATCCTGGAAGCCCTGCGCATAGAGCTGCCCCAGGTCGTCTTCCGCGACCTTGAGAAGCGTGTCCAGGCACGGACGCGGCTTCGCGCGCAGCGACTCGCTTCGCGTGCATTGCGCGAACGAGCTCACTTCCGCACGCGGCAGCCAGTGGAAGAACACCGGCCGCTTCTCGTCCGCGAGCAGGCAGACGAAGGAGAGCTCCGCGCTCGGCGCGTCGGCGTACACGACCGCGCCATTACCGGTAAGCACCGACGAGACGAATTGGTTGCCCACCTTGCGGGTGTAGCGCTCGATGAGCAGGCTGCGATCGCGGTCGATGACCGCATCGCTGCTCTTCAGCTCCTTGAGGGCAAACGCGCGACAGGCTTCGACGGCCGGACCCTGGTACTGCGCAAAGGCGGACGAGCTGGCGAGCAGGAGCACGACGAGAGCAAGCCTCATCGGTATTGCCCGGTGGATTGCGCGCGCGCCTTCACCAGCCCGAAGAGACTCTCCGTGTAAGGCGCGCTCACGCCGGCTTTCCGGGCGATCTCCAGCGTGCCGGCGAGAAGGCCGTCGATCTCGAGCGGCTTGCCGGCCTCGAGGTCTTGCAGCATGGAGGTCTTGAACTTGCCGAGCGCGCGCGCCATGTCGATGCGCGCTTCCGGATCGATGTCGGCGTCGACCCCGACGGCGCGGCCGATCGCGAGCACCTCGCGCATGATCTTCACCATGTAGTCCTTGACGTTGGCGTCCTGGATCAGCCGGTCGGCGGTCGACATGGTGAGCGCCGATACGGGATTGAAGCTCACGTTGCCAAGAAGCTTCACCCAGAACTCCTTCTCGATGGCATCGGTGGTGGTGACCTCGAAGCCCGCCTGGTTGAGCGCACCGGCAATGCGCTTCGTGCGCGCCGTGTTACGCCCGCCCGGCTCGCCGACCACGAGCCGGCGGCCCATGTTGTGGCTGATGAGTCCCGCCTCGGGCGTCGATGCGGCGAGATGGATCACGCAGCCGACGATGCGCTCCGTCGGCATTGCGCGCGCGAGCTTGCCGTCCGGATCCAGCGACTCCAACCTTTCCTCGCCGCCGCGAAAGGGCAGGCGGTCGAAAAACCACCACGGCACGCCGTTCATCGCCGTGACGATCGAGGTGTCGCTGCCCAGCAGCGGGCCGATCGTTTGCGCGACGCCGGCGAGGCTGGGGGCCTTTACGGTCACGATGACGTAATCCTGCGGGCCGAGACGGGCCGGATCGCTCTCGGCGCGCACCGGGAATGCTTCGACGGCGCCGTTGCTGCGCACGCGAAGCCCCGAGCGCTGGATGGCCTCGAGCTGCGCGCCGCGCGCGACGACCGAGACGTCGTGGCCGCCCCGCGCGAGCCAGGCGGCCATCAAGCCACCGACGGCCCCGGCGCCGTAGATGCAGAGTTTCATGCTGTCATTTTGAGCGAAAATTGGCTCCGACCCTTGCACCGACCGGAGAGCGCGCGATGTTCGCATTCATGAAGAAAATGACCAAGCTGCTGCCGAAGGAGAACACCATCCCCGGCCGCGCCACCGCGATCGAGGTTCCGGACAAGCATTTCATCAACGGCCATCCGTTGAAGCCGCCGTTCCCGGCGGGCATGCAGCAGGCCGTCTTCGGCCTCGGCTGCTTCTGGGGCGCCGAGCGCCTCTTCTGGCAGCGCAAAGGCGTCTACTCCACCTCCGTCGGCTATGCGGGCGGCGATACCCAGAACCCGACCTACGAGGAAGTATGCAGCGGGCTCACCAACCACACCGAAGCCGTGCTCGTGGTCTTCGATCCGAAGGTCGTGAGCTATGACGAGCTTTTGAAAGTCTTCTGGGAAGGCCACGACCCGACGCAGGGCATGCGCCAGGGCAACGATGCCGGCACGCAATACCGCTCGGCGATCTACTGCTACGGCGAGGAGCAGCTCCAGGCCGCGCAGAAGTCGAAAGCGGCTTTCCAGCAGGCGCTCAACAAGAAAGGCTTTGGCGCGATCACCACCGAGATCCGCGCCGCGCCGGAGTACTACTACGCCGAGGATTACCACCAGCAATACCTCGGCAAGAATCCGGCGGGCTACTGCGGCCTCGGCGGCACGGGCGTGTCGTGTCCGGTCGGAGTAGTCACTGCAAGCTGAGCTGACGCGGCGGCACTTCCTGCTCCTGGCCGGGGCCGCGCCTTTTGTACCGGCCTTTGCTCAATCGCGCCCAGTAAGGATCGGCATGCTGGGTCCGAGCCCCTTCAAGGTTTCGGTATACGCCGGCGGCGTGGTGCGGGGCTTCGCAGATCTCGGATATCGCGAAGGCGCCCGCGCGGCGTTCGACTATCGCTCGGCGGACGGCAGGCCGGAGATCTACGTGAAGCAGGCGACGGAGCTCGTGGAATCGAAATGTGATCTGTACGTGGCGCTCGGGGCAGAGCCGCCAGTGCGCGCGTTGCAGGCGCTGCGTCCGCCAGCACCCATTCTGTTTCTGGCGGTGGACTACGACCCGCTGGAGAAAGGGGTGGTCACCGATCTGCGGCGGCCGGACCGCAATACGACCGGGGTCTATGTTCCGCAGAATGCCCTCGTCGGCAAGCGCATGGAGGTGATGCGCGAGCTACTGCCGGAGGCGAAACGTATGCTCCTCTATGCGGACCGGTTCTCGAGGGATCAGATTCCAGCCGCCCGGCGCGCAGCAGAGCAGGCTCGATTCGAGCTCACACTAGTGGAGTTCGACCGGCAGCCGT
>DATLDY010000281.1:0-6714 GCA_035525655.1 Burkholderiales bacterium | reverse complement strand
TCGCGCCAGTCGCCGGTGACGATGGTGCCGAGATTCACGATGGCCGTCTTCATAGCTTCCTCGCGATCCAGTCCGCGCAGATCTGCAGCGCGGGCAGGTGGTTGTCGAATTGCGTATGCGCGGCGCCGCCGTTCTCGCCGTCGAACACGACGAGCTCCTTGTCGGGCGAGCCGATGGCCGCGAACATGGCGCGCGCATCCTCCATCAGCACCTGCTGGTCCTCGGCGCCGTGCATGATGAGGAACGGGCAGCGGATGCGGCCGGCGTAATCGGCGACGCGAAAATCCTTCACCTTCTCCACCGCGGCCTCCATGGTGTCGGTGCCGGTGATGAACATCAGCTGGAAGCGCGGCGCGGCGACGATGCCGTTGCCCTGCATCCTCCTGACCCAGACGCGGTGGTAATCGTAGATGGCTCCCCACGCCACCGCAGCCTTGAGGCGTGGCTCGTAGGCTGCCGCCCGCGACACGTAATAGCCGCCGAGGCTCGAGCCGACGATGCCAATGCGCTTCGCGTCGACGTCCTTCCTCTTCTCGAGCCAGTCGATTGCCGCGCCCACCGGCTTCTCGTAATCCGCGCGCGTGACCAGCTTCTGCAGGCGCAGCGCCTCGCCGATTCCGGGCGTATCGATGAACAGCGCCGAGACGCCGCGCTGCGCGAACTGCAGGCGCGCGCGCAGGAACCAAAGCTCCTTCGTCGTATCCAGGCCGCAGATGAAGATCGCCGCCGGCCGCGGGCCGTTTCCCGCATTTCCGACTGCGGCGGGAACGAAATAGGCGGGCAGGGAGCTGCCTTCGAACGGCACGAGAACCCGCTCGACTGGATGGCTCGACGCTTCGCGGCCCAGGTCGAACGTGCGCAGGACTTCCTTATACGAAGCGAGGCGCTCGGGCGACGCCGGCGGGATGAAGTGCTCCGAGATCGTGTGATAGAGGCTCGACAGGAAGTAGTTCTCCGCCGCCGCAGGACGCGAGCCCGCCTTTGCGCGCTTCTCGAGGATGTCGGCGAGGCGGGCCCATTCGCGGTGCCACGCTTCGTCTTTTCCCACTTCGCTTAGGAGTTCCTTATGGATGAGGGCGACATCGCCGAGCTGGCCGCCGGCGGCGAAGGCGAGGAGCGTGTTGTACGACCAGCGATACTGTCCCGGGAAGAATTCGAACACGGGTCGATCTTAGTCCGAAACGGGCGTTATCCTCTGGTCCGTGGAGCGAATTCTGATTACGAGCGTGCGCGTGATCGTCGGCGCCGCCATTTTCGTTTCCATCGCGATCAACTTCGCCAACATCGCCGGTCGCTACCTTTTCAGCACGCCGCTCGTGTGGGCGGAGGAAATCCTCTCGTACCTGATGGTCTGGTCGGTATTCCTCGGCGCGGTGCTCGTGACCTGGGAAGGCCGGCACATCAAGATGGACCTGATCTCGGCGAACATACCGTCGCCCGCGAAAGAGATCCTGAACGCGATTACGGTCGGCGTATTCGCGGCGGTCTGCGGGTTCATGGTCGTGCAGTCCTGGACCGTGGTCAGCCTCACCCGGCAGATGGACCAGCGCAGCGTCGCGGCCGAGATCCCGATTGCGCTCGCGCACGCGGGCGTCCTGCTCGGCTTTGCCGGCATGCTCGTCGCGGTGCTGCTGCGCCTGCCCCAGTACGTGCGCAACGTCTTTGGCAGCGAGACGGCGGCCGTGCAGAAGCAGGTGACCGACACGTTCGGCACGTTCGACTAGCCGATGACCTGGTTCGTCCTGGTATTTCCGCTGCTGCTGCTCCTTTTGGGCTTCCCGATCTTCGTCATCCTGATCGCGGCGTCGGCGTGCCTGCTGATGTTCTTCATGAACGTGCCTTATGCGGTGGCGCACCAGACACTCTTCGGCGCGATCGACAAGTTCTCGCTCCTCGCCGTGCCGTTCTTCCTGTTCGCCGGGGAAGTGATGGGCGTCGGCGGGATGTCGAAACGGATACTGGACTGGTGCATGTCGATCATCGGCCGCGTGCGCGGCGCGCAGGGCCTCACCACCATCGCCGCCTCGACCGTGTTCGGCGCCATCTCGGGCTCTGCCCCCGCCACCGTAGCAGCGATCGGCCGCTTTACCTACCCCGGGCTGCGCGAGAAATACGGCCTGCGCTTCGCTACCGGCATCATCTCTGCCACCGGCGCGATCGACATCATGATCCCGCCGTCGATCTCCATGATCCTGTACGGCGCGGCTGCCGAGCAGTCGGTGGCGCGCCTTTTCATCGCCGGCGTGCTGCCGGGGCTGCTGCTCGCGCTGCTGATCTGCGTGTACGTCGTGTACTACGCGCGCCGGCACCGCATCCAGGACACCGAAGCCGTCGGCTGGCGCACGTTCCTCACCGCCACGCGCCGAGGCGCCTGGTCGCTCGGCGGCCCGGCGGTCATCCTCGGCGGCATCTACGGCGGCATCTTCGCGCCGACGGAGGCCGCCGGCGTGGCGTGCGTCTACGGGATATTCGTGACGAAGTTCATCCACCGCGACCTCGGCTGGCGCGACCTCTGGAACGTGGGGGTGAACTCCATGTACCTCACCGCCCAGATCATGATCATCGTCGCCTCGGCGGGCGTGTTCTCCTGGATCCTTACCGTGAACGGCGTACCGCAGGCGGCGGTCCAGCTCGTGAAGGGCATCGCCGACAGCCCATGGGCGGTGCTCATGGCGATGAATATCTTCCTGCTGATCGTCGGCTGCGTGATCGATCCCGCCTCCGCCATCCTCATTCTTACCCCGCTGCTCGTACCGATCTGCAAGGCCTACGGCATCGACCTCATCCATTTCGGCGTCATCATGGCGCTCAACCTCGCCATCGGCATGTTCCACCCGCCCTTCGGGCTGAACATCTTCGTCGTGCAGGCCCTGACCCGGGCGCCGGTGGCGGACATCTATATGGGCGTGATCCCGTTCGTCCTGGTCGCGCTGGTCGCGCTCTTGATAGTGACGTATGTTCCCTGGCTGTCGCTGTTTTTGACTTCGTTGATATAGGCAATGGCAAACGAGCTCTGGCGCTGGGATGCCGCTGATCTCGCCCGCGCGATCCGCGCGCGCGAGATCTCGTCGCGCGAGGCGGTAGAGAGCTGCCTCGCGCGGATCGAGGCGGTCAATCCGCGCGTCAACGCGATCGTTGATTTGATGGCGGACGAAGCACTTGTCGCCGCCGATCGCGCCGACCAGGGGGTAAAGAAAGCCGAGTCGCTCGGCGCGCTGCACGGCGTGCCGGTGACGCTGAAGATCAACGTCGACGTCGCCGGCCGCCCAACCACGAACGGCGTGGGCGCCTTCAAGGACAAGATCCCGGTGGAGGAAAGCCCGCCGGTCATCCTGTGGCGCAGGGCGGGCGCGATCTTCGTCGGAAGAACCAACGTGCCGGCGTTCAGCACCCGGTATTTCACCGACTGCGCGCTGCACGGCCGCACCCTCAATCCCTGGGATCCGAAGCGCACGCCGGGAGGTTCCAGCGGCGGCGCGGCGGCGGCAGTGGCCACCGGGATGGGCGCGCTTGCGCACGGCAACGACCGTGCGGGTTCGATCCGCTATCCCTCGTATGCCTGCGGCGTCTACGGCCTGCGACCCACGCTCGGCCGGATTCCGACTTTCGAGCCGGGCGTCCCGGAGACGCTCGCCATGACAACCCAGCTCGCCAATACGCAGGGACCTCTGGCGCGCTCGGTGCGAGATTTGCGGCTCGGCACGGTGGCGATGATGGGACGCGATGCGCGCGACCCCTGGTGGGTCCCCGTTCCTCTCTCCGACACCGCCCCGCGACCCGGTCGGGTGGCGATGTGCAGTGGAATACCCGAAGCGGATGTCGACCCGGCCGTCGCGGCCGCCGTGAAGCAGGCGGGCAAATGGCTCGCGGACGCGGGCTACGAGGTGGAAGAGGTTGCGCCGCCGCACCTCCACGAAACGGGATCCCTGTTCTTCACGATGGTCGTGAGCGAGAACGCGGTGTCCACCGACGATCGCGCCGGCACGACGAAGGCGATCGAGGCCCTCGGCGACGAGCCATGCAAGCGCGCCCGCCGGTCCACGGTGGCGTCGATCAAGGCGCTCGACTATGAGAATTACGTCGCGGGGCTCGCCCGGCGTGCCGCGCTGCTGCGCCGATGGATGGTGTTCTTCGAGCGCTACCAGCTCGTGCTGATGCCCATCTCGTGGCAGCGGCCGTTCCCCGTGGACGAGGACCAGAAAGGCGACGCGGCCATGGCTGCGCTGCTGCGCGCGCAAGTACCGATTCTCGCTTGCTCCACGCTCGGCCTGCCTGGGCTCGCGGTCCCGGCGACGCTTGCCGACGGCGTGCCGGTGGGCGTGCAGCTCGTCGGGCCCCGCTATGGCGAGGAAATGCTGTTCGCAGCGGCCGAGGCGATCGAGGCGAGGACGGCGGTCAAAACGCCGATCGAGCCGCGACTGTAAGATAAACCCAAAGGAGGGAAGATGAAGCTACGACGTCTTTTACTGCTCGGCGTATTGGCGGGCATTGCCGCCGCCCCGGCTGCCGCCCAGAGCGTGATCAAGCTGGGCACGGCGACCATCAACGACGTGCAGCACGAGTACATCAAGCGCCTCGCCGAGCGCTTGAACCAGCAGCTCGCCGGCAAAGTGAAGGTGGAGGTCTATCCCGCTGAGCAGCTCGGCAACAACGCGCGCATGCTGGAAGGCCTCGCGCTCGGCACGATGGAGGGGGTGATCGGGCCGCCGGAGTTCATCGTCGGCGTGGATCCGCGCTTCCAGATCGTCGGTGCCCCGGGCCTGATCAAGGACAGGGACCACGCGGTGCGCCTGACCCAGGACGCGAAGTTCCGCGAGGCGTTTCTGAACTACGGCGACGCGAAGGGCATCAAGGGCCTCGGCCTCGTCCTTTATGGCGCCAACGTCTGGGCGACCCGCAAGCCCGTGCAGAGCCTTGCCGATTTCAAGGGGATGAAGGTCCGGGTGCTCGCGTCGCAGATGCACACCGTGCCGCTCGAGCGCATCGGCGCGACCGGCGTGCCGATGGCGCCTTCCGAGGCCGTCCAGGCGCTGTCGTCCGGCGCGATCGACGGCGTGCGCACCGGCATCACCATCTTCACCACGTTCAAGTACTACGACATCGTCAAGGACGTCACCGCGGTGGACGGCGACGGCACCATTCTCTCGATGTTCTATGTCGGCAAGAAATGGTTCGACGGCCTGCCGGCCGACGTGCGCAAGGCCGTCGTGGACACTTCGGCTGCGCTCGAGCCGGAGATGAACAAGTGGAGCGTGGAGGAGATCGTCAAGGCCGAGGCGCAATGGAAGCAGCACGGCGGCCAGATCCACCGCATCACCGGTCCGGACCAGGCCGAGTTCCAGAAGCGCATGCGCGCCGCCGCCGACGAGGTAGCGAACAAGAACCCGCGCATCAAGGACGCTTACAACCTGATGGTGGAGAGGGCGAAGGCCACCGAGAAGTAATTTAAATGGGGACAGACCCCATTTATTAGAGCGGCATCACGATGGAGCCGGGGATCAGAGCGGCGTCGTAGACGCAGATCTTCTCGCGCAGCCTGAGCCCGGCCTCCGTGCGCACCAGGGTGTCCCTGTATTGACCGGCGCACAGCACGCGGGTGTGCTGGTCGGCCAGGGTCTCGAACACCACGAAGTTCGCTTGCGCCGAGATGGTGCCGCCCACCTCGCGCGCACGGATCTGCGTGATGCTATGGCGCCACGCGCGGGGCGCGTAGACGTTCAGCTCCTTCGAGGCGTGGGCGCGGTCCTTCAGCATGCCGATGCTCTCGCACAGCATCAGGCTGAGCGGCAGGCCCTTGTCGTGGTTCTCCTTTGACACGATGCGGTACAGGCAGGGCTCGACGAAGAGCTCGGGCCAGCGTTCCAGCGCGCCGCTGTCGATGACCTCGCTGTACTCGGCGTAGAAGTCCTCGAGCTCCTCCCGGAGGCTCATAAGTCCATGACGTTGCGGTAGCTGCGGTAGAACGCGCGCAGCGCGACGTCGGTGACCATGTGCTCGGCGTCGGCGTAATCGCGCCCACCCATCTCGTTGATGCCGGCGGTGTCCGCGGCATGGCGGAACCCGTCCTGCGCTCGCGTGATGATCTCGCCGTCGTCCATCGAGACGAGGCCGCCCGGCCCCATCAGGTTCGCCTGGCGGAGGCGCCGCTGCGTCATCGCCTCGTCGTCGTTCGCATAGCCGAAAAAAGTCCAGTGCAGGTCGAACTCGTTCGGCCCTCGCGGCACGATCTGGCGCGTGGCGAGCGTGTTCGACTGCTGCTGCAGGATCAGGTTGGGCCAGAACGTATGCATGATCACCGTCGCTTCGCCGGGGAACTCGCGCACCGTATCCAGGAGGCGCGGGTCGTTGAGCGCGAGCTGCTGCTGGAACGAATGCATCTGCCGCGTGCCTTCGTTCAGCTCCTGCTTGCCGCGCTCCGAGATGAGCGCGGCGTGCAGCCCCGTCTCGTCCATGCGCACCTTGGATGGGTTGTCGACGCGGAAAAGGCCGAAGGTGACGAAGAACACATGCAGCAGGCTCGCGTGGCAGGTGTCCTTGATGTTCTCCAGGATCAGCTTCCAGTTCGCCGCCAGACGCTGGCGCGAGAAGCCGAGGACGCGCAGGTCGCGGCCGTCGAACACGCGGTCGTAGAAGCCGAGCATCTTGTCGCCGAAATAAGCTTCCAGGTCCGGGGTTTGCGAATTCAAGGATCCAAACACGGCGCCACGCCGCGCG
>DATLDY010000279.1:0-8258 GCA_035525655.1 Burkholderiales bacterium | reverse complement strand
CACCGGCATGCGGGCCTGCGATCTGAATAAACTGGGAGTGGGACGCACGTTCCAGCTGCTGCAGGTGTTCTCGCAGCTTTCGGTGCGCGAGAACCTGGTGCTCGCCGGCCAGGAGCACGAGGGCGGCATGTGGTCGCGCCTATTCGGGCCGCGCGACGCGGGGCTCGGCGATGCCGCCGAGCGCATGCTCGACTTCTTTCGCCTGCGCAAGCTGGCGGAAGAACGCGCCGGCGCGCTGTCCTACGGCCAGCAGAAGCTGCTCGACGTGGCGATGGCCTTCATGGCGGGGCCGCGCCTCGTGCTGCTGGACGAGCCGGCGGGTGGCGTGAACCTCACCATGTTGGGCGAGCTGCGCGAGCGGCTGAAGGCGATCAACGAATCGCGGCGCTCCACCTTCGTGGTGATCGAGCACAACATGGAGTTCGTGATGTCGCTCTGCACGCGGATCCTCGTGCTCGCCGAGGGGCGCATCATCGCCCAGGGCTCGCCGGACGAGGTGCGCAACGACCCGCTGGTGATCGACGCCTATCTTGGCCACTGAGATCCTTTCGCTCGAAGGTGTCGTGGGCGGCTACGGCAAGCTCACCGTCCTCAACGGCACGACCTTTCGCGTGGCGCGCGGGGCGATCACGACGGTGATCGGCCCCAACGGCGCAGGCAAGTCGACGGTGTTCAAGGCGGTGATCGGCCTGCTGGCCGTGCAAAGCGGCCGCATCGTCTTCGACGGGCGCGACATCACCGGGCTCGATACCCGGCGGCTCCTGGAGCTCGGCATCTCGTACGTGCCGCAGGGGCGCAATGTGTTTCCCGAGCTCAACGTGCTGCACAACCTCGAGCTCGGCGCCACGGCGGCGCCGGCCGGCCTCGACGTCGCCGCGCGCATCGAGTCGCTGATGACGCGCTTTCCGATGCTGCGGAAAAAGCGCGACGCGCAGGCCTCGACCCTCTCCGGCGGCGAGCAGAAGCTCCTCGAGATCGCGCGCGGCCTCCTGCTCGAGCCCAAGCTCATGCTGATCGACGAGCCGTCGATCGGCCTGTCGCCGCTCCTCGTGAAGGAGATCTTTGCCATCCTGCAGGACCTGCGCTCGGGCGGCGTCTCGATCCTGATGGTCGAGCAGAACGCCAAGCGCGCGCTCGAGATGTCCGATTACGGCGTGGTGCTCGAGCTCGGCCAGACGCGCATGCAGGCGAGCGCCGCCGAGGTCCTGGCGGATCCGCGGGTCGGCCAGCTGTTCCTCGGCGGGGCGATGCGCTAGGTCACTCGGGCTGGATGCCGGCCGCTCTTACGATGCGGCCCCATTTCTCGACCTCGGACTTGATCACGTCGCCGAACTGCTCGGGCGTGCCGCCCTGGATCTCGATGCCGGCGCCGGTCAGGCGCGAGCGCACGTCGTCCTGCTTGAGCGCCGCGTTCATCGCGCCGTTCAGCTTCGCCACCACTTCCCGCGGCGTACCCGCCGGCGCCAGGATCCCGCCCCAGGTCGCCGCGTCGTAGCCCGGCAGGCCGGATTCCGCGATCGTCGGCAGCTCGGGCATGGCGCTCGAGCGTTGCAACGTCGTCACGGCGATGCCGCGCAAGGTGCCGGCCTTGACGTGGCCGCGCACCGCAGTGATGGTGTCGAAGATCATCGCCGTGCGGCCGGAGAGGAGATCGGGATGCGCGGCGGAGCTTCCCTTGTACGGCACGTGCTGCATCTTGGTCCCGGTCATGCTCATGAAGAGCTCCGCCGCCATGTGGAGCGAGCTGCCGGCGCCGCTGGAGGCGTAGATCGCCTTGTCCGGATTGGCCTTGATCCATGACGTGAGCTCGGCGACGTTCTTCGCCGGGATGGACGGATGGATGGCGAGGAGCAGGGGCACCACATGGGTATAAACCACCGGTTCGAAGTCCTTCACCGGGTCGTACGGCAGGTTCTTGTACAGGTGCTTGTTGGTGGCGTGGCTCGAGGCGACGATGACGAGCGTATAGCCGTCGGGTGCGCTCTTCGCGACGAAGTCGGTGCCGAGGTTGTTCGCCGCGCCGGGCTTGTTTTCCACCACCACGGGTTGGCCGAGCGCCGGCGTGAGCTTCTCGCCGAGCGTGCGGGCGATGAGGTCTATCGCGCCCCCGGGTGTAGCAGGGACGACGATCTTCACCGTGCGCGCGGGATAGGGCTGCGCGCTGGCGTCGAGGCTGACCAGGGCAAGGATTAGTGCGGCGAGGAGGGGGCGCATAGCAAAATGATTGCATGAATCCGGGAGGTGCCATGGAAGACGAGCGCGACGCGCGATTGCGGCGCATGAAGTGGCGGGCGACAGGACTGCTGGTGCTCGCCGGTTTGGTGTACGTGGCAGCCGAGAGCCAGCGTGCCCGTTACCCGTGGCTGTTCTGGTTCAGCGTCACGGCGGAAGCCTCCATGGTCGGCGCCATCGCCGACTGGTTCGCCGTGACGGCGCTGTTCCACCACCCTTTCGGCCTGCGGCTGCCGCACACCGCGATCATTCCGCGCAACAAGCAGCGCATCGCCACCGGGCTGTCGCACTTCATCCAGACCAACTTCCTGACGAGCGCGGCGGTCCTGCAGCGCATCCGCGACTTCAGGCCGGCACGCACGCTGTACGCCTGGCTGCTCAAGCCGGAGAACGCGGAAGCCGTGGCCACGTACGTAACGCGGCTGACGGCGTACGGGCTGAAGGCGCTCGACGACGAGCGCGTCGGCCGTTACCTGCAGCAGACCATCGCGCGGCGGCTGAAGAACGCCGACGTCGCCGGCGCGGCGGCGCAGCTCCTGGATGTGCTCACGGAGAACAAGCGCCACCACGAGCTGCTCGACGCGGCGCTCGGCACCCTCGACGAGATCCTGTCGCGCCCGGACACCCAGGCGTTCATCGCCGGCGAGGTGGCAAAGAGCTCGCCGCTGCTTAAGCGCATGAGCGACCTCTTCCAGCTCAAGCTGGACGAGCGCGCCGCGCTGAAGATCGTGGAAGTCGCCGTGCAGAAGGTCTCCGAGGTGCGGCGCAACCAGGACCACGAGCTGCGCAAGCGCTTCGACGATTACGTCGCCGATTTCATCAGTCGGCTGAAGCAGGACGAGGCGGTGCGCGAGCGCGTGCATCGGCTGCGCGACGAGGCACTTGAAAGCCCCGCGCTCGCACGCTACATGAGCGGATTGTGGGAGGAATTTCGCGGCTGGCTCGGCGCCGAATACGAGCGCGGGCCGAGCTCGCTGCACCAGCGCGTCACCGGGATGCTCGAGACGCTGGGGCGCACGGTGCGCGCCGACCGCGAGATCCAGGACTGGATCGACGAGCAGATCCTGAAGGCCGCGCCGGCGCTCGTCGAGGAGCACCGCGCCAAGATCGGCAAGTTCGTCGAGGACCAGATCATGAGCTGGCAGGAGCAGAAGCTGGTGGGCGAGCTCGAGCGGCACATCGGGCCCGACCTGCAATACATCCGGATCAACGGCACGCTGGTCGGCGGCCTTGCCGGCCTGCTTATTGCTGCTGTTACCCAGCTCGCGCGCTGACATTGGCGGATACGGCGGCATGCAACTTGCCGCCGCGCGGGATTCCAAACTTGAATAAGGAGCGTGCAATGGCAGCTTTTACACCCGAACGGCGTCGCGCTGAGAACCGTTCCATGATTCCGCCGTCCGGCGATCGCCGCGCGGCTTGGGCTTCTAACGACGATAGCCACGAGAACCGTGATCCCATCAGCGGCGCGCCCGGCGCGCATCCGGTCGGCACGGGCCTGGGCGCCGCAGCCGGCGGCATGGCCGCGGGTGCGGCAGCCGGCACGGTGGCCGGTCCGATCGGCACGGTCGCCGGTGCCGCGATCGGCGCCATAGTCGGCGGGCTCGCCGGCAAGGCGGTCGCCGAGAAGATCGATCCGACTGTCGAGGCAGCCTATTGGCGCACGCAGTATGCGCGGGAGCCTTATTACGAGCGCGGCTACTCGTTCGACGATTACGAGCCCGGTTATCGCACCGGGTGGGAAGGACGCACTCGCTATTCGAACCGTTCGTACGAAGAGGTCGAGCGCGACCTGCAGCGCGACTACCAGCGCAACCGCGGCACCTCGCAGCTCGACTGGAACAAGAACCGCCACGCCGTGCGCGCGGCCTGGGATCGCTTCGAGCGTACGGACGACTTCGAGAACAGCCAGTAGCGGTAGGATTGGCGCCTCCTCCCATAGTGGAGAAGAGGCAGGAGGCGCCATGGCGACGAAACCCGCGGTCAACAAAGGCAGCAAGGCGAAGTTTTCGCGCCGCGGGCTGCGCGGCTACTTCGAGTACCGCGACCTGGGCGTGAAGGGTGCGAGCGGCGGCAAGGTAGTCAGCCACGTCATCCGCGCCCTTCCCGGCAGCGCGCCGCACGGCGACTGGCATGTGCACGATTGCAACGTGCAGTTCGTCTATGTGCTTAAGGGCTGGGTCAAGATGCAGTACGAGGGCGGCAAGCCGATGGTGCTCAAGGCCGGCGACTGCTTCTACCAGCCGCCGCGCATCCGCCACCGCGAGCTCGCGCACTCGCAGGACCTGGAGATGCTCGAGGTCGTCGCCCCCGGCGACTTCAAGACCTTGGACGCCTAATCGGGGTCAGAGCCCGATTGTTAATAGGGCTCTGACCCCGATTAACCGAAGTACGCCTGGTGCACCTCGGCGTTCTGCGCCAGCTCGGCCGCGGTACCCGAAGCCACCACTTTCCCCTGCGACAGCACATAGCCAGCGTGCGCGATGGCGAGCGTCTGGCGCACGTTCTGCTCGACCAGGAGCACGGTGATGCCCATCTCGTTGGCGCGCCGGATGACGGCGAAGTTTTCCTTGACGAGGATCGGCGAGAGCCCGAGCGAGGGCTCGTCCACCAGCAAGAGGCGCGGCTCGGACATGAGGCCGCGCCCGATGGACACCATCGCCTGCTCGCCGCCCGACATCGTGCCGGCGAGCTGGGCGACGCGCTCCTTCAGGCGCGGGAAGATGGCGAAGACCTTTTCCAGGCTCGCCTGCACGCGGCGTGCATCGTTCTCCCGATAGGCGCCGAGCCGCAGGTTTTCCGCCACGGTCAGCTTCGGGAATATCCGCCGCCCCTCCGGGATGCAGGCGATGCCGCGCGCGACGATGGCGTGCGTCGGGAGCTGCGCGATGTCGCTGCCGTCGAACACGATGCGGCCGCGGCGCGCCGGCGTGAGGCCGAGGATGGCGCGGATCAGCGTGGACTTGCCCGATCCGTTGGAGCCGAGGATGCAGGTGATGCGCCCCTGCGCGACTTCGAGCGAGACGTCGTGCAGCACATCCGCCCGGTCGTACGCCACGTGGATGTTTTCAATACGGAGCATCAGTCGGTGCCCAGGTAGGCCGTCTGCACTTCACGGTCCGCCGCCACCTGCGCGTAGGCGCCTTCGGCGATCTTGCGACCGTAGTTCAGCACCGCGCAGCGCTGCGACACGCGCTCGATGACGTTCATCTCGTGCTCGATGATCACGATCGACAGCCCCGCGAGGCGCTCGCGCACGAGCAGGATGTCGTCCATGAGCTCGCGCGTCTCCTCGTGCGTCATGCCCGCCGAGGGCTCGTCGAGGAGCAGCAGCCGCGGCTCGGATATGAGCGCGCGGCAGATCTCGATGCGCCGGCGGTCGATCATGCTCAGGCCGGCGACCGGGTCGAACAGGCGGTCCACCAAGGCGCGGCTGAAGGTGCCGACGAGCTCGCGCGCCTTGTGCAGGTTCTGCTCCAGCTCCGCGCGCAGTGCGTTGCGGCGGAAGAGGTTGAACCAGAGCCCGTGGTGCAGCAGGCGATGGTTGCCGATCATGATGTTGTCGAAAACCGAGAGCGGCAGCGCAAGGCGCGAGCGCTGGAACGTGCGGGTAATGCCCGCGCCGTAGATGCGCTGCGGAGGCAGGGCGGTGAGCTCGAGCTCGCCAAAGCGCGCCTCGCCGCCCGAGGCGCGGTAAATCCCGGTGATGACGTTGAAGAAGGTCGTCTTGCCCGACCCATTCGGGCCGATGAGGCCGAGGATCTCGCCCTGCGCCACCGCGAGGTCCAAACCGTCGAGCGCGACCAGGCCGCCGAAGCGCACGGTGAGGCCGGTGCAGGCGAGCAGCGTCATCGCGGGAAGTACTCCCGGGCACGGCGCGGGATCAGGCCCTGCGGCCGCACCATCAGGATCGCGATGACCAGCACCGCATAAAGAAGGAAGCGGTATTCCTGCAGCGCCTGCAGCTTTTCCGGCAGCACCAGCACGATCGCGGCGGCGAGCGCCACGCCCCAGGCATTGCCGAGGCCGCCGAGGAGGATGATCGACACCATGATCAGCGAGTCGCCGAAGGTGAAGCTGTTCGGCGCGACGAAGCCGGTCATCATCGCGTAGGCGGCTCCTGCCACCCCCGCGAAGAAATTGCCGAAGGTGAAGGCGAGGATCTTCCAGCGTGCGACGTCGATGCCGAACACCGCGCAGGCGGTCTCGTCGAGCCGCACGGCGTCGAGGTTGAGCCCGACCCACGAGCGCTCGAGCCGGCGCACCAGAACGAACGCGATTGCGCTGAGCCCGAGGCCCATGAGCACATAGTTCGTATAGAAAGAGAATTCCCCGATAGGCGAGTTCAGGTCCCAGCCGAAGAGATTCATCCCCTTCACCTGCAGCCCCTGCGGCCCGCCGAGCGCATCGTTTACCTCGACGAAGGTGCGGAACAGGATGCCGAAGGCGACGGTGATCAGCGCCGCGTAATGCCCGCGCGTGCGCAGGATCGGCAGGATCAGCACCGAGCCGAGGAGCGCCGCCAGCAGTCCCCCTATGGCCAGCACCAGTACGTGCGGCATATGCGCGCCGAGCACGGCAGAGGTGTAGCCGCCGACACCGAGGAACGCGGCGCCGGCGAAATTCACCACGCCCGCATAGCCGAACTGCACGGTGAGGCCCAGGCACGCCACGGTATAGAGGAGCACCGAAGCCACCATCAGCATCGCGAAATGCTGGTCGCGGAACAGCCAGACGATCGCGAGCAGCGCCACGGTAATGGCTATGCGCCCGCCCGCGCGGTTCGCGTCGAGTGAGGCCGATGCGCGCTGGATCCAGCCGAAGCGACCGAGGATGGGAATGCCAATCACGGCAAGTGCAACGAGGCCCAGAACTTCAACCTGCGATTCGGCGTGGAGGAAGAAGTAGCTGAAGGCGGCGATGGCCGCTATGGCGATAAGGCCCGGGATGGCTCTCTTCACGCCGCCCCCCTGTAAAGGGGGGAGGCGAGCGCAGCGAGCGGGGGGTTGGTTTTAGAAAAATAAAAACCCCCCGTTCGCCTTCGGCTCACACCCCCCTTGACAGGGGGGCGGCAAGCGAAGAACCGAGAGGTCATACGCGCTCCGCGCTGCGTTCAGCGATGAGCCCGGTCGGCCGCCAGGCCATGAAGCTGATCACCACCGCGAAGGCGAACACATCCTTGTACGCCGTCGGCAGGCCCGGAAACATCGCCGGCAGCGTCACGGCGCCGATGGTCTGCAGCGCAGCGAACAGGAAGCCGCCGAGGATCGCGCCGTAGATGTTGCCGAGGCCGCCGACCACGGCGGCGGAGAAGCCGATCACGCCGAGGAGCAGGCCGATCGAGAAGTTGATCTCGTTGTAGTACAGGCCATTCATTACCCCGGCGAGCGCGGCGAGGCCGGAGCCGAGGGCGAAGGTGAAGAGCACGACGCGGTCGAAATGGATACCCATGATCCTCGCCGTCTCGGCGTCCTGCGCTACCGCACGAATGGCGAGGCCCAAGCGGGTGCGCGTGATGACCAGGTGCACGGCGGCAATCGCCGCTACGCCGCCGAGGAACAGGAGCACGTTGTCCAGCCGCAGCGTGAAGTTGCCCATCGCGATCGAGTCCTGCGGCAACAGGCGCGGGAAGGGCTTGGGATTCGCGCCCTGCGGGTAGAAGAGGCGCACCGCTTCGCGCAGGGCGGCGCCGAGCATCAGCGTAAGGAGCAGGATGTTGAGCGGCGGCGCGTTGCGCAGCGGCAGGACCAGGTACTTGGCGATCAGCGCGCCGAGGAAGGCGGTGACCGCCGTTGCGACCAGTACGACCGCCACCAGTTGCGCCAGCGGATGCGAGACCCCGGCGGCCTGCACCCCGATGAACGTGGCGAGGCCCGTAAAGGCGCCGACCGTGAGCACGTCGCCGTGCGAGAACTTGATGATGTCCAGCACGCCGAAGAAAAGCGTGAAGCCAACGGCCACCATGGCGTAGATCACGCCGAGCATGAGGCCGTTGGCGACGTACTGGCCGAGGAGGCCGACGTCCA
>DATLDY010000260.1:0-31815 GCA_035525655.1 Burkholderiales bacterium | reverse complement strand
CAGCGAGAAGCCGATCGCCAGCAGGGCATAAACGCCCCCGTTGACGAGGCCCGTTACGAGGATGTCTTGAAGCAAAACGCGCTAGCGCGCGGGCATCTTGAAGGGCTGCATGCCTTTTACGTTCGGCGGCCAGAAGGGCACCTTCTTGCCGTCCTGCCATTGCACGGCGATGCCCGACGTCTTGCCCACCGCCCAGACGAGATCATGGCGCTTGTCGAAAGTCGCCACGGCTCCGGTGCCAACGTGCTCGGCCTTCTCCATGTGCGCGACGATCTTGTCGGCGTTGGTGGTGCCTTCCTTCTCGATCGCGTCCTTCAGCATCATGATCGCGTCGTAGGTCGCCGCGGTGTACGTCGGCGCCTTCTTGAAGCGCGCCTGGTAAGCCTTCACGAAGGGAATGGTCTTCGGGGTGTACTCCACCTCGGCGTAGGTATCGAGCGTCGAGACGAACTGCGCCTTGCCGGCGGCCGCCTGCCAGAACTCTTCCTTCTGGCCTTCCACATTGATGCCCCACGCCACGGCTTTCATGTTGCGCTCGCCCATCTGGCGTCCGACCGAGATGCCCACGGGTCCCGAGAGCATGGTGAAGACGATGTGCGCGCCCGCGCGGTCGATGGCGGAGAGCTCGGCGGTCACGTCGGTCGCCACGGCCGAGGGCTGCCACAGCCCGACGACCTCCATTTTCAGCGCCGGCAAGTTCTTCTGCGCCGCGGCCACGAGACCCTCGGTCCAGACGGCCTTCTCCGCGAGGATGGCGACTTTCGGCGTGTCGGTCTTGAGTTCGGTGCGGATCTGCTGGCCGATGGTGCCCATCACGGCGAAGAGCGTGCGCGCGAGGTCCACGTCCTTGGTCGGCGATACGCGGAACCAGTACTTGTAGCGATCGTAGTTTTGCTCGACGTTGAGGCCAAGCTTGGAATGCGCCGCGCCGACGCCGAGGAACAGCTTCTTGTAGTCCATCGCCACTTCCTGCATGGCGAGCACGGCCTCGGAGCGAAAGCCCCCGACCAGGAAGTCCACCTTGTCGCGGGTGACGACGCGCTCGATCGCATTGGTGGCGTCCGGCACCGACTGGATCTCGTTGGTGTCCGCACGCACGAGCTCGACCTGCATGCGCTTGCCGCCGACGTTGACGCCGCCGGCCTTGTTGATCTCATCGCGCGCCATTTCGGCGCCGTTCCAGTGATGCTCGCCCTGCACGAAGGACATCGGGCCGAGGATGGCGATCTTGATCGTGTTCTGCGCGCTCGCGGCAGACGCGAACGTGATTGCGAACAGCAGTGCCCAGCGGACCGTGGCACGAATCATGGAACCTCCTCTATGCATTAGACTTTCTTGTCCATTCGATGTTGCCAAAGATCGAGCTTAACCACAAGGTTCACGTCCTCACGCGCAAGGAGGAGCTGGACAGCGTGCGGGTGGCGGGCAAGGTGGTCATCGTCATCGACATCCTGTTCGCCACGACCACGATGGTGGCGGCGCTCGCCCACGGCGCACGCGAGGTGATCCCGGTGCTCGACGAGTCGGCAGCGCGCGCCGAAGACGCGCGCCGCGGCGCCGGCGTTTGCGTGCTCGCGGGCGAGCTTTACGCAGAGACGCTGCCGGGGTTCGTGCACCCGGCGCCGCTCGCGCTCATCGGGCACGGCGTCCAGGACCGCACCGTCGTCTATTCCACCACTAATGGGACGGTCGCGATGACCCTGGCGGCCGGGGCGAACCGCGTGTACTGCGGAGCGCTCCTCAATGCGCAACGCCTTGTCGAGCACGTGCTAAGCGAGCACGCGCGCGAGACCGTGCTGATCGTTTGCTCGGGCTCCGGCAACAACTTCAACTTCGAGGATTTCTACGGCGCCGGGTGCTATGTCGACCGGTTCGCCGAGCGCCTGGGCGCGGGCGGCGATCTTTCCGACGCCGCGTGTGCCGCGCGCACTGTGTACCGCAACAGCGCGCTGCCGCAGGCGCTGCTCGATTGCCGTCTGGGACGCATGATGACGGCGCGGGGATTGCGCCACGAGGTGGAATTCGCCTGCCGCACCGACGCCTTTCCGGTCGTCCCGGCGCTCGACGAGGGCCGCCTGCACCTCCTCTAGGCGCGCTCGAGCTCCGCGCTGACGGCCAGGTGGTCGGAGAGCATCGACCACGGCTTGCCCCGGTGCACTTGGGATGCGACGACGTTGAAGCCGCGCACATAGATCCGGTCGAGCTGCAGCAGCGGCATCATCGCCGGAAAGGTGCGCGCCGCCTTGCCGAATCGCGCGATCGAGACTTCGGTCATGCCCAGACGCCGCTCGAGGATGGAAGAAGCGCGGTGGCGCCAGTCGTTGAAGTCACCCGCGATGATGATCGGCAGGTCGCGCGAAGCGAGCTCTTCCAGTCGTCCGGAGATCGCCTCGATCTGGCGACTGCGCCCGCGCTCGTGCAGCGAGAGATGGACGCAGACGCAGTGCAGGTTGCGCCGCCAGCCGGGCACCGCGACCACGCTGTGCAGAAGCCCCCGGCGTTCGTAGCGGTGGTCGGAGACGTCGTGGTTCACGGACGACAGGAACCCGAAGCGCGAAAGAATGGCGTTGCCGTGATGGCCGTGGTCGTAGACCGCGTTGCAGCCGTAGACGTGTTGCCACGTGTCGCCCGCAAGGAAGGCATGCTGCGCCTCCACCGGGGACCCGGTGAACCGCATGGCGAAGCGCTGGTTGAGCCCTTGCACCTCCTGCAGGAAGACGATATCCGGGTCGATGGCGCGCAGGCCCTCGCGCAGGTCGTGGATCACCATGCGCCGGTTGAAGTGCGACAGCCCCTTGTGGATATTCAGCGTCACGATCTTCAGCCGGCGGCTCACCGCTCGATCCCCTGCCTCTCGACCCCTTGAACGTCGAACCTTCGCTCGATGAGATCGGCGTCGTCGAAATGCCGCCGGCCGATAAAGGCGCTCGCCTGCCGGCCCCATTGCCGCATGGCGCCCGCCGAGGCGATGCCCATCGGCCAGAAAAGGAAGCGCTCGGCGCGAGCGGTGCCCGCGACAAGGCCGTCGGGGCCAAACACGCTGCGAAAGCCGCCTTCCAGCGCCGGCAGCGAGCGCAGCTCGTCGTAAGGCCGCAGGCTGTAGTGAACGAGGCTATCGATGCCGTGTACGAGCTTCACATCGCGAATGTAGTGCGTCCCCGTGTCGACGCTCAAGAGCGGGCGCTCGTGCGCGCCGACGCGCGGCAGGACGGCCGGCACGAAGGCCCACTCATCCAGGGGCTCGGGCGGCGGCCGCAAGCGGGCGCGCGGCGTGGGAAAAAACTGGTGATAGCAGCCGCACGGATGAATCGAATCGTAGAGGAGCGGCTCGCCGTCCGGCGCCAGCGTCACTCGCCAGACGAGGCCATCCAGCCTTCCCGCCAGCAAATCGATGCGGCCTTCTTTGGGACGTTCGGGAAACCATAATGTATAGACGAGCTGGAGCAGCGTGCGTTCGCCATACCGCGTATAAGCCCGCTGCACGTACACCACGGGTTCGGCCGCGTTGACCTCGGGCGTCGCCGCGCCGCGCCGCCAGCGCAGCTCGCCGAAGCGATCGTAGTCCGCCGCAATCGATAGCTCCAAGCTCGGCGCATAAGTTGCCGCGAGGAGCTCGATCTCGCGCTGCGTGAAGACCGGCTGCCCCAGCGGATCGAAGCGCGCACGCTCGAGCATGCCGGCAACCGCGCTTCGAGTGAGCCCCGGCTGCGATGGCGGCTCGAAGCGCACGCGGCTCGCGCCGCCGGTCGATGGCCGCGCGAAGTCCTCCAGCGTCTGCGCTTGCCATTTCTGCACCCCGCGCGCAAACGCAAACCGCGTAAGGGGATAAAGCCCGACGGCGCGCGCCGCCATCGAATAGTCGTCCGGAACCTGCGCCTGCTCGCGCATCTGCTCGCGCGCCTGCGCGCGCTCGAGGTCGAGCGCGACGAGCGTGCGGCCACAATCGCTGGTGCGCGAAAGCGCCGCCTTGCGCGAGCCGCGCCAGGTCGGCAGGTTCGCGAGCTCGAAGGCCCGCGCCTCGAGGTCGAGCTCGAGGAGCCGGTGCGCGAAGACGCGCATCGCGCTTTCACTTGTCGCGGCTTGCGAGCGTGACGATGCCAGGAAGCGGTCGACGCGCAAATAAGGAAATCCGGTCAGCCGCGTGTCCTGGGCATCGCGCACTTTCGCCTCATCGATGGCATCGTCGAGCGCCTGGTACCAGCGCGCGCAATCCTGCTCCGCCGCGGTCTCGCCATTCAGGTGCTCCTCGAACGGCGCCGGAACCGTGCTGCAAGCCGCGAGCCCGGCCGCCAGGAGAAGGGCGAGCGCCTTCATGCTTCGCCGAGCATCAGGATGGCGTCCCGGTTCGACCACGAGAAGCAGCGCGCGGCGGCTTCGCGCCACGGCAGCCACATGGATGCGACGTGCTCCTGCGGCGCGATGCGCACCGGGACCCGCGCGTCGAGCTCGAGTGCGAACACATGCTCGACATTCTGGGTTACGCCCGGCGCGAAGCGATGGCGCCAATGCGCATAGATTTCGAAGGTGTAGACGACGTTCCACCGTGCCAGCCGTGCGCCCTGCGCACGGATGCCGGTCTCCTCCAGCACTTCGCGCGCGGCGGCTTCCTCAAGCGGCTCGTCCAGCCGGTCGAGCGATCCCGTAACCGATTGCCAGAAACCGGCACGCGAAGCGCGCTCCAGGAGAAGGACTTCGCGCGCGACCGTATGCACGAGCACCAGGACGGAAAACGGCAGCTTGGGAGTCATGCCTCTCGATAGAGGTCCGGCAGCTTGAGCTTGCGCGCGGGGTCGATGAGCACCGCAAAGAAGGGCTTGGCGCGACCCGCCCAGAATGCGGCACTCGAGGCGAGCACGTCGGTAAGGGTGCCGAGCTCGTCGTCCGACGGGTAGGCGCTCAAAAGAAGCACGTGGCCAGCGCCTTTGCGCCACGAAAGGTCAGCCAGGGAATCCTCAAGAGCATCCCAGTTGCGTCCAAACCAATCCGGGAACGCGAGCGCGCGGGCGATGCTGTCGATCGGCTTCTCGTGTGCGTCGATGGCGACCACGTCCAGATCGCTTTTACGTGTCGCCTCCAGGATGGCACCGGCGCTGCTCGCTCGGTAAACACCCGAGCGCTTCGGGTCATGCAATCGCTGGAGGAGCTTGCTCATGGATCGGTAATACGCCTGAAAGACCGGTAATGATCATCGGTGTAGTAAAGCTCACCGCTTTCGCCGACGACGATGCGCCGCGCACCCCGGTCGCGTGCGCCGGGCGTCTTGACGGTGTACTCGCGATAGTAGCCGCGACTGCGCTTGGGCAATTGGCCCTCGCGATTACCGAAGAGGACGCCGTCACGCGCGTATGGAAACGGGCCGCCGGCGCGGATCAGCAACAGGGTCTGCCTCGCCTCCGGCGGCAGTTGGGCGACCCGCACGTCGCCCGAGAAGGCGAAAAGCGCGCTGCAGGCAAACAGGAGCCCAAGCGCCGCCGCTCGCATCAGGGCTTCGGCTTCTCCCGCAAGCGGATGCCTAGCTCACGCAATTGCTTGTCATCCACCGGGCTCGGCGCCCCCACGAGCAAATCCTGCGCGCGCTGGGTCTTCGGGAAAGCGATGACGTCGCGGATGGAATCCGCGCCGGCCATCATGGCCACCAGGCGATCCAGGCCGAAGGCGATGCCGCCGTGCGGCGGCGCGCCGTATTGCAGGTTATCGAGCAGGAAGCCGAATTTCGCGCGCGCCTCCTCGTCCGTGATGCCGAGGGCCTTGAACACTTTCGCCTGCACCTCGGCGCGATGGATGCGCACCGAGCCGCCGCCGATCTCCCAGCCGTTCAGCACCATGTCGTAGCCCTTGGAGACCGCGCGGCCCGGATCGGTGGCGAGCAGGTCCTCGTGCCCGTCGCGCGGCGCGGTGAAAGGATGATGCATCGCCGACCAGCGCTTGCCCTCGTCGTCCCATTCGAACATCGGAAAATCGAGCACCCACAACGGCTGCCAGCCTTTCCGGATGAGGTTCTTGTCCTGCGCGATCTTCACCCGCAGCGCTCCGAGCGCCGCGTTCACCACGCTCGCCTTGTCGGCGCCGAAGAAGATGACATCGCCCGGCTTCGCCGCCGTGCGCTCGACGATCTTTTCGAGGACTTCAGGCGGCAGGAACTTGACGATCGGCGACTGCAGGCCGTCCGCGTTGACCTTGATGTACGCCAGGCCTTTCGCGCCATGCGCGGCGACGAAGGGGCCGAAATCGTCGATCTCCTTGCGCGTGAGCTCGCACGACACCTTGAGCGCGGCGACGCGCCCGCCCGCGAGCTCGGCGGCCTGGCGGAAGACCTTGAATTCGACGGTCTTCATGATGTCGGTGAGCTCGGTCAGCTCGAGCGGGATGCGCAGGTCCGGCTTGTCGACGCCGTAGCGCGCCATCGCATCGGCATAAGCGATGCGCGGAAAGGGCTGCGGCAGGTCGACGCCGAGGACGCCCTTGAAGACCTCGCGGATCAGGCCTTCCATGATGTCCTGGATCTCTCGCTCGCCGAGGAACGACGTCTCGATATCGATCTGCGTGAATTCGGGCTGGCGATCGGCGCGCAGGTCTTCGTCTCGGAAGCACCTCACGATCTGATAGTAGCGGTCGAAGCCCGCCACCATCAGGAGCTGCTTGAAAAGCTGCGGCGATTGCGGCAGGGCGAAGAACTCGCCGGGGTGCACGCGGCTCGGCACGAGATAGTCGCGCGCGCCTTCAGGCGTCGAGCGCGTGAGCATCGGCGTCTCGATGTCGATGAAGCCCTGCGCATCGAGATACTGGCGCACCGCCATCGCCACGCGGTAGCGAAGCTTGAGGTTGCGCTGCATCGGCGCGCGGCGCAGGTCGATGACGCGGTGCGTGAGGCGCGTCATCTCGGACAGGTTGTCGTCGTCGAGCTGGAAAGGCGGCGGCACGGCCGGATTGAGGATCTCGACCTCGTGCGCCAGGACCTCGATCTCGCCGGAGCCGAGCTCGGCATTGACGGTGCCTTGCGGGCGGCGTCGCACCTTTCCCGTGACGCGCAGGACGTATTCGCCGCGCACCCGCTCGGCGGTGCCGAATGCCGCGGCGCGATCGGGATCGCAGACCACCTGCGCGAGGCCCTCGCGGTCGCGCAGGTCGATGAAGATCACGCCGCCGTGGTCACGGCGCCGATGCGCCCAGCCGTAAAGGGTGACGGTGCGATCGACGAGGGCGGCATTCAGCTCACCGCAGTAATGCGTGCGCATGAACTATGGCTTCGGTACGGGCGGCACGACGCCCATCGAGATGATGTACTTCAGGGCCTGGTCCACCGTCATGTCGAGCTCGATGACCTGCGAGCGGCGCACGATGACGAAATAGCCGCCGGTCGGGTTCGGCGTCGTCGGCACGTAAACGCTCAGGCAATCGGGCGGCAGATGCCGCGTGACGTCGCCGCCGGGCGTGCCGGTGAGAAAGGCGATGGTCCACATTCCTTCGTGCGGCCATTGCACGAGCAAGGTCTTGCGGAACGCCTGGCCGCTCGAGGAGAACAGCGTGTCGGAGATCTGCTTGACGCTCGAGTAGATCGAGTTGACGACCGGGATGCGCTGCAGGATGTCGTGCCACAGCTCGATCAGCTGCGCGCCGAAGAAGTTGGTGGCGAAGACCCCGGTGAGGAACACGACCAGGATGGTCAGGACGGCGCCCAGCCCGGGAATGTGCACGCCGAGCCAGCTTTCGGTCTGGAACGAGATCGGCAGGAGCAGCAGCGACTGGTCGAGCGTGTCGAAGATGACCTTCAACACCCAGATCGTGATGATCAGCGGAATCCAGATCAGCAGGCCGGTGATGAAGTACTTTTTCAGCGGCCCGGACGAGAAGTACTTTTTCACGGCCTTAGAAAATGAAAAGGCCCGGACGCGCCGGGCCGGTCAGAGGATGGGCTGCTCAGGCGGCAGCTTTGGTTTCGTTTTTGGTTTCGGGCTTCGAGTCGGTCTTCGTTTCGGTCTTGCCGTCGGTCTTGGTGTCGGTCTTCGTCTCAGGATTCTTCGAATCGGCCGGCTTCTTGCCGGCGCCCTTGAAATCGGTGGAGTACCAGCCCGTTCCCTTGAGCTGAAAACCGGCCGCGCTCAACTGCTTGCGGTACTCCGGCTTGCCGCAGGCCGGGCACACGCTAAGCGGGGCCTCCGACAACTTCTGCAGATGCTCGTCGCTGTGACCGCAAACGTTGCAACGGTATTCGTAGATCGGCATGGGCCGCGATTATATCGCTGATTCAGAACGGAATGTCGTCTTCCATGTCGTCGAACTTGCCCGGCTTCTTGGCCGCCGGAGCGGCCTTCGCCTCGGCCGGCTTCTGGGGCGACGGCTCGCTGCGGCCCTCGCCGCGCGGCTCCCCGGCCCCGGCGCGCGAGCCCAGCATCTGCATGCTGTCGACCACGATCTCGGTGGTGTAGCGGTCCTGGCCTTCCTTGTCCTGCCATTTGCGCGTGCGCAGGCGCCCTTCCACGTACACCTGCGAGCCTTTCTTGAGGTACTCGCCGGCGATCTCGGCGAGGCGGCCGCGGAACACGATGCGGTGCCACTCCGTCTCCTCTTTTTTCTCGCCGCTCGCCTTGTCGGTCCAGTTGTACGACGTGGCTATCGACGCATTGGTCAGCGCCGCGCCGTCCGGCATGTATTTGGTTTCGGGATCGCGTCCCAGGTTGCCGACCAGAATGACCTTGTTTACGGATGCCATTTCATCTCTCCCCGATAAGCATTTTGCGCACTGTGCTTTCGTCCCATTGTCCGGCGACGACCTTGAGGCGCGCGATACGCTCGTGCGCCAGCACCTCGGCCTCGCGCACGCCGCGCACCCGCGCGAGCGCTTCGCTCAAGCCGTCGAGATTCACTCCCGATGCGATGGTAAACGTCAAACTCGACACGTCGTTGACGCTGGCACGCACTGCAGGAACAGGTTTCATCCCTAAGGCGGCTACCAGCCATAGGAGCGATAGTAAGGCACAGCTAACGTAGACGGCGCCCGTGCCGTGGTTTTTCGCGACCCAGCCTCCCAGCAAGCCGCCGAAAAAGAGCCCGAGCGTTTGCGTGGTGTTGTACACCCCGATGGCGGTGCCGCGCGCCGATGCTGGCGCGAGGCGCGAAATGAGCGACGGCAGCAGCGCTTCCAATACGTTGAATGCAACGAAAAAGGCGAGGATCGCGGCCGCAAATGCGAAGACCGTGTGGACCCCACCCAAGCCGAGCTGCACCGCAATCAGCAAGCCGATGGCGCCGATCATCACCGGCTTCGGGCGGTTGCGCCGATCGGCATACAGGATCGCGGGCACCATGACCACGAACGAGAGCAGCACGACCGGCAGGTAAAGCCGCCAGTGGCTCGGCAGCTCGAGCCCGGCCTGCACCAGCTGCAACGGCAGGACAACGAACATCGCCATCTGCACGAGGTGGAGGACGAAAATCCCCACGTTCACCCGCAGGAGCTCGGCGCCAAGGGCCGCTCGCAATGCGTGCGCCGCGGGCGGCGGCTTCTCGCGCAGCGCGACATCCGGCACGACGAGCGCAACGACCGGGACCGCGATCAGGCACAGGGCGCCGGTGAGGACGAACAGGCCGCCCATGCCGATCCACTGATAGAGAACCGGGGCGGCGACGAGCGAGGTGGCGAATGCGAGCCCGATCATCGCGCCGATCATCGCCATGATCTTGGTCCGATGCTGTTCGCGCGTGAGGTCGGCGGCGAGCGCCACGACGACAGACGAGATCGCGCCGGCGCCTTGCAGCGTGCGTCCGGCGATGGCGGTCCAGATGTCGCCGGCCGATGCCGCGAGGAAGCTTCCCGCCGCAAAGATCGCGAGCCCCCCATAGATCACGGGCTTGCGGCCCCAGCGGTCCGAGGCCATGCCAAATGGAATCTGCAGGATCGCCTGCGAAAGCCCATAGGCGCCGAGCGCTATGCCGACCAGCGTGAGGTTGTCGCCGCCGGCCAGCTTGGGCGCATGCACCGCGAACACCGGAAGGATCAGGAACAGGCCGAGCATGCGCAACCCGAACACGCCGGCAAGGCTTGCGCCGGCGCGCAGTTCGCCTGCGCTCATGCGATCGGCACTCATGGGAGACAGGTGCGGGGGTAAGGCGGGAAAGTGAAGCGCGCTATAGTAGCTGGTTTCGCTTTTTCAGCGGGCTTTCTTGGATTCCATCCGCATTCGCGGCGCGCGCACGCACAACCTGAAGAATCTTTCGGTCGAGCTGCCGCGCAACCGGCTCGTCGTGATCACCGGCCTTTCGGGCTCCGGCAAGAGCTCGCTTGCCTTCGACACGCTCTACGCCGAAGGCCAGCGCCGCTACGTCGAGTCGCTTTCCGCTTATGCGCGCCAGTTCCTGCAGCTCATGGAGAAGCCGGACGTCGATCTCATCGAGGGACTCTCGCCGGCCATCGCGATCGAGCAGAAAGCCGCGAGCCATAACCCACGCTCGACGGTCGGCACCGTCACCGAGATCCACGACTACCTGCGCCTGCTCTTCGCCCGCGTCGGCACCCCCTATTGCCCCGAGCACGGCCTCGCGCTGCAGGCGCATACCGTCGCGCAGATGGTCGACCAGCTCCTCGGCCTCGCCGTGGACACACGGCTGATGGTGCTCGCCCCGGTCATCGCGGCGCGCAAAGGCGAGCAGGCCGACCTCCTCGAAGAGCTGCGTGCGCAGGGCTTTTCGCGCGTGCGCATCGATGGCAAGGTGCACGAGCTCGACGCCGCGCCGAAGCTGGCCCGCAACGTCAAGCATTCGATCGACGTCGTGATCGACCGGGTGCGCGTGCGCGCGGAGGGCAAGCAGCGCCTGGCCGAGTCGCTCGAGACGGCATTGCGCCACGCCGACGGCCGCGCGGTGGCGGTGGAGACCGATTCGGGCCACGAGCACCTTTTCTCGGCGAAGTACGCCTGCCCCGTCACCACGTGCGAATACGCGCTGCCGGAGCTCGAGCCGCGCCTTTTCTCGTTCAACAACCCAATGGGCGCATGCCCGCGGTGCGACGGCCTGGGCGCGGTGGAATTCTTCGATACGAAGCGCGTCGTCGCGCATCCCAATCTATCGCTCGCCAGCGGCGCGATTCGCGGCTGGGACCGGCGCAACCATTTCTACTACTCGATGCTGCAGTCGCTCGCGCGGCACTACCGCTTCGACATCGAGCAGCCCTGGGAGATGCTGGACCAGCGCGTGCAGCAAATCATCCTGCACGGCTCGGGCAAGGACAAGGTGGCCTTCCAGTATCCCGGCGAGCGTGGCCGCTCCAGCGTGAAAGAGCACGCTTTCGAAGGCGTGGTGCCGAGCCTCGAGCGCCGCTACCGCGAGACCGATTCGGCCGCCGTGCGCGAAGAGCTCGCCAAGCTGATCAACCTGCAGCCGTGCCCCGAGTGCGGCGGCGCGCGATTGCGGCGCGAGGCGCGCCATGTGCGGCTCGCCGATCAGACGCTGTACGACGTCTCGCGCTGGCCGCTCTCGCGCACCCTGGAATTCTTCCGCGCGCTGAAGCTCGAAGGCGCCAAGGGACAGATCGCCGAGCGCATCGTGCGCGAGATCGGCAACCGGCTCGAGTTCCTGGTGAACGTCGGCCTCGAGTACCTGGCGCTCGAGCGCTCGGCGGAAACGCTGTCGGGCGGCGAATCGCAGCGCATCCGCCTCGCGAGCCAGATCGGCTCCGGACTCACGGGGGTCATGTATGTGCTGGACGAGCCTTCCATCGGCCTGCACCAGCGCGACAACGCGCGCCTCATCGAGACGCTCAAGCACCTGCGCGACCTCGGCAACTCGGTGATCGTCGTCGAGCACGACGAGGAAGCCATCCGCTCGGCCGACTATGTCCTCGACATGGGCCCCGGGGCCGGCGAGGCCGGCGGTCATATCGTGGCCGAGGGCACGGTGGACGACATCCTGCGCAGCAAGGAGTCGCTGACCGGGCGCTACCTGTCGCGCGAGATGTCGATACCGCTGCCGGCGCGGCGCAACCGGCCCGGCGCGCAGAACATCGTCGTCACCGGCGCGCGCGGCAACAACCTGAAAGACGTCGAGCTCAAGCTGCCGCTCGGCGTGCTGGTGTGCGTTACCGGCGTTTCGGGATCCGGGAAATCGACTCTCATCAACGACACGCTGTATGCGGCGATTGCGCGGCACCTCTATGGCTCGGCGACCGAGCCCGCGCCTCACGACGCGATCGCCGGGATGGAGCACCTCGACAAGGTGATCAGCGTCGACCAGAGCCCGATCGGTCGCACGCCGCGCTCCAATCCGGCGACTTATACGGGACTGTTCACGCCGATCCGCGACCTCTTCGCCGGCGTGCCGGAAGCGCGCGAGCGGGGCTACGACGCCGGGCGCTTCTCCTTCAACGTGAAAGGCGGCCGCTGCGAGGCGTGCCAGGGGGACGGCGTCACCAAGGTCGAGATGCACTTCCTCGCCGACATCTACGTGGCGTGCGATGTCTGCCACGGCAAGCGCTACAACCGCGAGACGCTCGAGATCCGCTACAAGGCGCGCAACATCCACGAAGTGCTGGACATGACCGTCGGCGAGGCAGCGGAATTCTTCTCCGCCGTGCCGACCCTCGCGCGCAAGCTGAAGACCCTGCTGGATGTCGGCCTGGGCTACGTGCGCCTGGGCCAGTCGGCGACGACGCTTTCGGGCGGGGAGGCGCAGCGCGTGAAGCTCTCGCTCGAGCTCTCCAAGCGCGATACCGGACGCACCCTGTATATCCTCGACGAGCCGACGACCGGCCTGCACTTCCACGACATCAAGCTACTGCTCGAAGTCCTGTATCGACTGCGTGACGCCGGCAACAGCGTGGTGATCATCGAGCACAACCTCGACGTCATCAAGACGGCGGACTGGGTCATCGACCTGGGGCCCGAAGGCGGCGACGGCGGCGGCCGCATCGTCGCGGCCGGAACGCCGGAAGCGCTGGCCCGCAACGATGGCAGCAAGACGGGCCGGTATCTGAGGCAAGTGCTTGAATTGAACATGCCTTCCACCCGCGTTCCGCGCCGGGCCGCCAGCGTCCGTTGACAGAACCGAACGTTCGTACTATTTTGTCGGCATGGACAGGCCTACTAAGGGTGAGCAAACCCGCACCGCGATCCTCGACGCGGCGCTGCAGATTGCTAGCAAGCTCGGCCTCGAGGGCCTGACCATCGGCAGCCTGGCCGATGCCACGGGCATGTCGAAGTCGGGACTGTTCGCCCACTTCGGCTCGCGCGAGGACCTGCAGCTCGCCGTGCTCGAGCATTTCGCGCAGCGCTATGGCGAGCAGGTCTTCGTGCCGGTGCTCAAGATCGAGCGCGGCCTGCCGCGGCTGCGCGCGCTTTTCGAGCGCTGGCTGGATTGGACCATCGCCTCCGGCCTGCCCGGCGGCTGCATCATGATCTCCGCCGCGAACGAGTACGACGATCGCCCGGGCCCGATCCGCGACGCGGTGATCGCGAACCAGCATCGCGGCAATGCCATCACGCAGAAGGCGGTGCGCCTCGCGATCGAGGAAGGCCACCTGAGGGCGCAGACCGATCCCGAGCAGATCGGATTCGAGATGCTGGGCATCATGCTCGCCACCCACAACCACCGCAGGCTCCTCGGCGACAAGGATGCGCGCAAGCGCGCCCTGAGGGCGTTCGAGGAACTGATCGCGCGCCACGCCGTTCCCCGCAAGACACTTAAAGCCGTTTCCCGTTAAGGAGTCCCGTCATGCCTGCCTCGCTTTCATTGCCAAGAATAAGCACGAACGTTCGGTTCGCGGCTTCGGCCCTGCTCTTTCCCGAGCTCGCCGGCGCGTGGGCCGAGCGCCTGTTCCTCACGCCGCCGCGCAACGGCGGCGCGGCGGCCGCGCTCGATCTGATCGACGCGCGCTCCTCGCTCATCGAGCACAAGGGGCGGCACATCGCGACCTGGCGCTGGGGCTCGCGCGATGCACCGCTGGTGATCCTCGCGCACGGCTGGGGCGGCTACGCGGCTCAGATGCGCGGTTTCGTGTTTCCGCTGCTGAGCGCGGGCTTCCAGGTGATCGCGTACGACCAGCCCGCGCACGGCGTGTCCGAAGGCAAGCTGACCGGCCTGCCCGACTTCGCTGATGTGCTGGCGGAGATCGCGTGGCACCACGGCGGCGCCTACGCCTTCATCGGCCATTCGCTGGGCGCCGCGGCGGCCGGCTTCGCGCTCGCCAACCGCAAGCTGCGCCTGGAGAAAGCCGTGCTCGTCAGCCCGCCGGCGGACCTTGTGGGGTATTCGCGCCATTTCGCGCGCTGGCATTGGATGCCGGAAGCCATCCGCCGCGCCATGCAATCGGCGATCGAGGACCGCTATGGCGTGCTGTGGGAGAACCTGGATGTCGGTCGCCTCGCGCCGCGCATCTCGGCGCCGGCACTGGTCATCCATGATCGCGACGATCGCATGGTGCCCTGGACGCACGGCGCCCACGTCGCGCGCCTCTGGTCCGGCGCCCGCCTGATGAGCACCGACGGTCTCGGACATGGCCGCATCCTCGCCTCCGACGTGGTGACGCGCGCCGCCGCGGACTTCATCGCCGGCCGCTCGGCCGTGGCGAGCGTGGCCGCCGAGGTGCACCCCGCGCCGCTCTACTGATGAATCGCACTCTCACGGTTTCGTGGAGCGATCCGGCCGCGCTCGCCGCTGCGGGGCGCTCGATGGCGGGGATCGACTTCCTGCGCGCCATCCGCGACGGCAAGCTGCCGGGACCACCGATCGCAGAAGTGCTCGGCTTTCGACTGACCGAGGTCGAGCCTGGCCACGCCGTATTCGAATTCACTCCCGGCGAGCATCATTACAACCCGATCGGCGTGGTCCACGGCGGCATGGCGATGATGCTGCTCGACTCCGCGATGGGCTGCTGCGTGCAGACACGCATGCCCGCCGGCGGCGGCTATACGACGCTCGAGGCGAAAACCAACCTCGTGCGCGCGATCACCGACAAGACCGGCCGCCTGCGCGCCATCGGCAAGCTCGTGCATCTGGGCAGCCGCGTCGCAACCGCCGAGAGCCGCCTCGAGGACGCGAGCGGAAAACTGCACGCGCACGCCACGAGCACCTGCATCATCCTCTCGGGTTAGGTGACGGCGGCCAGGCGCTGTCCCTGCCACTCGAGCTGGCGATCATGGTGCGCGCGCAGGCTTGCGCGATGGCCAATCGAAACCAGCGTCGTATGCGGCAGCCGCTTCTGGATCACGTCATAAAGCGCGTCCTGCGCATCGTCCGGAAGCGACGCGGTGGCTTCGTCGAGGAACAGCCAGTCCGGCTTGTTTAAAAGCGCTCGCGCAAAGGCGAGCCGCTGCTGCTCGCCGCCCGAGAGCACCTGCGCCCAGTTCTCGCTTCGCTCCAGATCGCCCGCGAGCTGGGGCAATCCGACGCCCTGCAAAGCTTCCGCGATCTCGCGATCGCTGAAGCCGGACGCGTCTGCCGGATAGGCGACCGCGCGCTTGAGCGAGCCAACGGGCAGATACGGTTTCTGCGGCAGGAACAGAAGCCGCGCGCCCTGCGGCACTCGCAGGCCGCCTTTCCAGTACGGCCAGATGCCGGCGAGCGCGCGGAACAGCGTCGACTTTCCGGCTCCCGAGGGTCCGGTGACCAGCACATCCTCTCCCGGGCGAAATTCGAGCGAAGTCGCCGCCAGCAACGGCTTGCCTTGGGGCAGCGCGAGCTCGAGCCCTTCGAGGGCGAGCGTGTCGCCAGGCGCCTCGGTGCGCTCGCCCGCGGTCTGCGCCGCTTCCCTGCGCGCTCGCTCGAGCGACGCGTTGAACGAGGTCAGCCGGTCCACGGTCGCCTTCCACGTCGCGAACTGCGGATAGGCATCGATGAACCACGAGAGCGACCCTTGCACGTTGCGGAACGCGGACGATGTCTGGAAGATGAAGCCCATGCCGACGGCGCCGGAGAAATAGCGCGGCGCAGCAACGAGGTAAGGGAAAGCGATCGAGAACTGCGAATAGAACGACACGAACCAGTTCAGCTGCTTCCTCTTGCTCATGATGCCCCACCAGTTTTGGATCACCTGGTTGAAGCGCTCGCGAAAGCTGGCGAGCTCGAGGCTCTCGCCCTTGTACAGCGCGACCCCCTCGCTGTTCTCGCGCAGGCGCACGAGCGAGTAGCGGTAGTCGGCCTCATAGCGCTGCTGGTTGAAATCGAGCGTGATCAGCGGCTTTCCGATCTTGTGCGCAATCCAGCTGCCGATAAACGCATAGATCACCGCGATCCAGAACATGTATCCCGGGATGGAAACGCCGCCCACGCTGAAGGGGCCCGACAACTCCCACAAGATCACGGTAAACGAGACCAGCGTCACCACCGCCGAGAGCAGGCCGATCGACAGATCGAGCGTCATGTCCACGAAGATGCGCAGGTCGTCGGCGATGCGCTGGTCGGGGTTGTCGACGCCGGCATCCACGAGCTGCAGCCGGTAGTACGCGCGGTCGGCGAGCCACTGCTTCAGGAAGTGATCGTTCAGCCAGCTACGCCACTGGATATAGAGCATCTGCTGCAGGTACAACCGGTACACCATCACCACGATCCAGATCAACGCGAGGTAAGTGAAGCGCCACAGCTGGCTGAAGAACTCGGCCTGGTCCTTCTTCTCCAGCGCGTTGTAGAAGTCCTTGTTCCAGGTGTTGAACAGCACCTCGAGCCATACCGCGCCGAGCGACAGGCCGATCACCGCTGCGAGGAGGAGCAGGCCTTTTGTGCGCTGCTCCGAAACCCAATAGGGTTTGGCCAACGCCCAGAAAGCCGTTAGAAATCCTGCCTTTTGCATGGGGGCACCTCAGAAGTGACGCGAATCAGTTTACAGAACGGCCGAGGCCGCGTAACAATGTCCTTGCATGTCCTCGGGCCGGGTTTACCGCTTCACCCCGTCGCAAGAACACAAGACGAACCACCTGTTCGTATTCCTGCACGGCTGCGGCGCCACGGCGCAATCGATGATACCCATCGCGTTCAAGTTCCAGGCGCGCTTCCCGAGCGCGGCGCTCGTCGTGCCGAGCGGCTTCGATCCCGATGCACGCGGCGGCGCAGCGCAGGATTGGTACCCGACACGCGGCCTGCATTGCGATAACCACGGCGAGCGCGTCTCCGCGGTGCTGCCGGATTTCGAGGACCTCGTGCGGCGCGAGCAGACCAATTTCGGCGTCACCGCGAGCCGCACGGTGCTGATCGGCTTTTCGCAGGGCGGCACCCTCGCCCTCGAGGCCGTAAAGACCCCCGGCATCGCTGGCGCCGTCGTAGCGTTCGCCGCGCGCTTTGCACGCTTGCCGTCTTGCGGCGCACGCATCGGCTCGCGCATCCATCTCGTGCACGGCGAAGTCGATTCCGTCGTCTCGCGCGTTTACGCCGAGCGTGCCGCCCGCGTGCTTTCCGGATTGCACGTGCCCGTCACGCTGGACATCGTCGAGGACCTGGGCCACGCGCTTTCGCATCGCGCGATCAGCCTTGGGTCCCTGCGCCTGCTGCAGGGCATCTACGAGGGGCGCCGCGCCACGGTTCATTGAAGGACGGCATCGTCCTTTTCGCGCACGGCTCCCGCGACCCGCAATGGGCGCGTCCCTTTGAGGAGCTCGCCGCGACGCTTTCGCTGAAAACCAGCGCTGTCGTGCGCGTCGCCTATCTGGAGTTGATGCAGCCGACCTTCGCCGACGCCATAACTGCGCTCGCCGCCGAAGGCATCACCGCCGTTCGTGTCGTGCCGGTATTCCTGGGCCAGGGCGGACACACGAAGCAGGACTTGCCCAAGCTGGTCGCCGCGGCGCGCGACCGGCACCCCGGCATCGACATTTCGCTCGACCCGCCGATCGGCGAACAGCGCTCGGTCATCGAGGCGATCGCCGCCGCTATTGCGCGCTGAGGCGGTCGAGCATCGCCTTCACCGCGCGGATCTGCGGCGCGGACTGCGTGTGGTAGCTCGCTCCCGTGTAACCCCACCAGTCCCAGCAGCCCCGCGGGTTCCAGGCCGAGCCGCTGTAGCGCTTGATCGCCTGCGGATAGAGCACGATCAGTGCATTGGTGTCCGCCCAGCGGTTGTACCCGGCTTCGTGCACGAACTGCTCGCCGATCTCCGCCACGCCCTGGCGACAGCCGTGGAACGCGACGTGGATTCGGCAGCGTGCTTTCTCGCATTGCTGCGGGACAAAGGCGAAACCCTTGGCGTCCATGGAAATCGCGCTGGCATCGCCGCCGGCATAGGCGTTCTGGTCGAAGCGGATCAGGCGGCCTGCCTCCTTCGGGGCCGGCGCCTTGAGCTTGCCGAGCAGCAAGTTCAGCAACGCACCGGCCGCGTCGTAATCGCAGTCCACGATGAATGGCGGCTCGGTCGTGGCGCAAGCCTTGCCGTGCGTCTCGGTGACCATGCCGTGCCCGGCGGCCTTGTCCGATACGAGCGTCACCTGCGCGCCGTAAGCCGCATAAAAGGCACGCAGGCCTTCGACGACCTCCGGATAGACGGTGCGATCGTTCTTTCCACTGAAGAGCCACACGCGCGCTTTCGCGAGGTGTTGGACCGGATCGATGCGGCGGGCGAGCGACAGCGCATCGGTCTCGCTTTTCAGCGTCGCCGCGTGCGGCAGCGGCGTCCACCAGCCCGGCGTCATGCAGTTGTACAGCGCAGCGAGCACGCTGCCATGCGCGCAGTAATACGGCCCGCCGGCGATCACACCCGCCCCGGCAATGCTGGCCGAATGCGCCACGTGAAGCTGCACTGCCATATAGCCGCCCGACGAGACGCCGGAGACCGTGACCGCCGGATCCGCATGCAGCGCCGGCAGTGGCTGCGCCGCTGCCCCCATCGCCCAGCAAGCTAGGAACAGCGCTGCGCTATTGCGCAGTCCAGCCGCCATCGATCGAAAGGCTTGCACCGCGGATCTGCGATGCGCCATCCGAGCAGAGGAAGACGGCGAGAGCGCCGATCTGCTCCGGCGTGGCGAATTCTCCCGAGGGCTGCTTCTCGGCGAGCAGGCGCCGCTTCGCTTCGTCGCCGGAGATTTTTTCGCGGCGCGAGAGCTCGTCGATCTGCTTCTGCACGAGGGGCGTGAGCACCCATCCGGGGCAGATGGCATTGCACGTGATGCTGGTTCCGGCAGTCTCCAGCGCCACCACCTTCGTCAGTCCGACGAGACCGTGCTTCGTCGCCACGTACGCCACCTTGTTCGCCGATGCCACGAGGCCGTGCGCCGAAGCGATGTTGATGATGCGCCCCCAGCCTTGCCGGCGCATGTGCGGCAGCGCCGCCTTGATCGCGTGGAAGCTCGCCGACAGGTTGATGGCGATCACCGCGTCCCAGCGCTCCTCCGGGAATTCCTCGACCCGCGCGACATGCTGGATGCCGGCGTTGTTGACGAGCACGTCCACTCGCCCGAGCTCCGCCACGGCGCGCTCGACAAGCCTGCGCACTTCTTCGGGCTTCGCGAGATCGGCGCCGTAGTAGCCCACGCGCACCTTGAACTCGCCGCCGAGGCCTTTGCGCAGCGCCTCGATGGCGGCCGGCTCGCCGAAGCCGTTCAGCATGATGTCGGCTCCGGCGGCCGCCAGGGCGCGAGCCATGCCCAGCCCGATGCCGCTCGTCGAGCCGGTGATAAGAGCCACTTTTCCGCGCAGGCTCATCAGGTCGCGAGCTCCTCGACGTTGGTGAAGTAGTCGAGCGCCTCCGGATTGGAGAGCGCGTCGGTATTCGGCACCGGCATGCCGTGCACCATGGCTTTCACCGCCAGCTCGACCACCTTGCCGTTCTTGGTGCGCGGGATGTCCGGCACCTGCACGATGCGCGCCGGCACGTGCCGCGGCGAGGCATGGCGGCGGATCTCCGTGCGAATGCGTTCCTCGAGCGGCGCTTCGAGCGTGAAGCCCGGACGCAGCTTGACGAACAGCACCACGCGCGTATCGGTCGGCTGGTCAGGCGGCCAGAGCTGCCCGATGGCGACTGATTCCTCCACTTCGTGGATGCGCTCGACCACGCGGTAGATCTCGGCCGTGCCGATGCGCACGCCGCCGGGGTTGAGCGTGGCGTCGGAGCGGCCATACACGATCATCGTGTCGCGCTCGGTCAGCTCCGACCAGTCGCCATGGCACCAGACATTTTCGAAGCGCGCGAAGTAGGCCGCGTGATAGCGCTCGCCGCCGCGATCGTTCCAGAAGCCGAGCGGCATGGACGGGAACGGCCTGGTGCAGACCAGCTCGCCTTTTTTTCCGACGACCGGGTTGCCGTCCTCGTCGAACACCTCGATCGCCATGCCGAGCGATCGGCACTGCATCTCGCCCCGGTAAACGGGCAGCACCGCGTTCGCGTCGGCAAAGGCGCCCATGATGTCCGTGCCGCCGGAGATCGACGACAGGCAGACGCGCTCCTTCCAGGCGTCATAGACGTAGTCGTAGCTTTCGGCCACCAGCGGCGAGCCGGTGGAGATCACCATGCGCAGCGCCTGCAGGTCATGCGTGTCCTTGGGCCGCAGGTCGCGCTTGGCACAGGCATCGATGAATTTCGCCGAGGTGCCGAAATGCGTGAAGCGCTCCTTCTCGGCATAGTCGAACAGGATCTTTCCGCCCCGGGCGAAGGGCGAGCCGTCGTACAGCATCACGCTCGCCTCGGCCGCCAACCCCATGAAGAGCACGTTCCACACCACCCAGTTCGTGGTGCAGTAATAGAAGAAGCGATCGCCGCCGCGCACGTCGAAGTGCAGCTTGTACGTCTTCAGGCTCTGCAGCAGCGTGCCGCCGGCGCCGTGCACGATGCACTTCGGCGTCCCGGTGGTGCCCGAAGTGAAGAGGATGAACACCGGATGCTCGAACGGCAGCTGGGCGAACGCGATGGTGGCCGGCTGGTAGCGACGCAGCCACTCCGGCAGCGTGACGGCCTTCGGGATGTCGGAAACATCAACGCGCGGATCCTCGTGCGGAACCACCACCACCTTGCGCAAGCTCGGCAGCTTTTCCGCAATCGCCCGCACGCGCTCGAGCGAATCGTGCCGCTCCCCGTTGTAGCGATAGCCGTCGGCGCAGAACAGCACCTTCGGCTCGATCTGCGAGAAGCGGTCGAGCACGCCGTCGACGCCGAAGTCCGGCGAGCACGACGCCCATACGATGCCTTGCGAGAGCGCCGCGAGCGCGAGCACGCCCGCTTCAGGGATGTTCGGAATGAAGGCCGCTACCCGATCACCCGAGCGCAGCCCGAGCGCCTGCAGCGCCTGCGCGGCGCGCGAGACGTCGCTCGTGAGGTCGGAATAGCTGACCCGGCGCTTGAAGCCGGTCTCGTCCCACAAGACGAAGGCGTCGCCGCGATCGCCGCGGCGCAGGAGGTTCTCGGCGATGTTGAGTCGCGCTTCGGGGAACCAGTGCGCCCCGGGCATCTTGTCCCCATCGGCAAGCACGGTGGAGCCCTTGCGCGATGCCACCAGGCCGCACGAGTCCCATACGTCCGACCAGAAGTCTTCCGGGTTCTCGACCGACCAGCGGTAGAACTCCGGATAGCTGTTGCAGTCGAGCTTGCGCTTGCGGATCACCTGGCGCGCGAACTGCGTAAGCTGCGCTTCCTCGACCTCGCGCTCGCTCGGCTGCCAGACGGGCTTGGATTGCGATGATGCCGCCATCCGTCTTCCTTTAGGATTTTGGCCGGTGATTATATTGCCCGAAGCGCTCGCCAACATTCGCCGCCACCACCGCATGGCCGAAAGCGACGCGCTCGTGCGGCTTCGCGCCCTGCAGCCCCGCGGTGGCGACATTCAAGCAACCGCGCTGCGCCTCGCGCAGCGAGTGCGCGCAACTCCGCCCGGGGCGCTCAGCGCGGAATCGTTCCTCCGCCACTACGGTTTGTCGACGCCGGAAGGCGTCGCACTCATGTGCGTCGCCGAAGCGCTGCTCCGCATTCCCGATGCCGAGACCGCCGATGCGTTGCTGCGCGAGAAATTCTCGCAGGGCGACTGGTCTCCGGGCTCCGACAACTCGCTGATCGCCAACGCCGCCGACTGGGCGCTGCTGCTCACAGGGAAGCTTGCGCGCTGGCACGACGAGCCTTCGCCTCTCAAGCACATCGTCGCGCGCCTCGGCGAGCCGGTCGTGCGCGCGGCGGTGCGCCAGGCGATGCGCATCCTCGCCGAGCAGTTCGTGCTCGCCGAAACCATCGAGGAGGCCGTGCGCCGTGGCGCCGCGCGCGCGCCCTATGTGCATTCCTACGACATGCTGGGCGAAGCCGCCCGCACGGCAGCCGATGCCGAGCAGTACCTGGAGCTCTACGCGCACGCCATCCGCAACGTGCGCGCGCCGGACACGCTGTCGATCAAGCTTTCGGCGCTGCATCCTCGCTTCGAGGAGGCAAAGCGCTCGCGCGTGCTAGCCGAGCTTCTTCCCCGCCTTCGCACGCTGGCCGAGCTCGCTTCCGCGCGCCGCGTCGGCTTCACCATCGACGCCGAGGAATCGGAGCGGCTGGAACTCACGCTCGAGCTGCACGCCGCCCTCGCCGAGCAATTCACGCCGGGGCTTGCCGTGCAGGCCTACCAGAAGCGCGCGCTGCCGGTCTGCGAGTGGCTCGTCGAACTCGGGCGCAAGGCACGCCGCCGCCTCCCCATCCGCCTCGTCAAAGGCGCCTATTGGGACAGCGAGATCAAGCGCGCCCAGCAGCTCGGCATGCCGGACTATCCCGTCTTCACGCGCAAGGCCGCGACCGACGTTTCGTACGTCGCCTGCGCGCGCACGCTGCTCGACGCACCGGATGCAATCTATCCGGCGTTCGCCACCCACAACTGCCGCACCGTCGCGACCATCCTGGAGCTCGCGGGGACACGCGCGTTCGAGTTCCAGAAGCTGGTGGGCATGGGCGACGCGCTGTACGACGCCCTGCTCGCCGAGCGCAACGTCACGGTGCGCATGTACGCGCCGGTGGGCAGCTTCACCGACCTGCTGCCGTACCTCGTGCGCCGCATGCTCGAGAACGGCGCCAATACTTCCTTCGTGCACCAGATCGCCGATCCCGAGGTGCCGCTCGAGTCGCTGGTCGCCGACCCAGTGGCACAGCTGGACGCCTCCAAGGCGCGCGTTGCGTTTCCGCGCGACCTCTATCCCGACCGGCTGAACTCGCTCGGCCTGGATCTTTCGCGGCGCGATGTGCTGGACAGTGTGCAACAGCGCATCGCGGCCGATCGGCCTTTCCAGACGGTGGCGGAAACCTCCGCCGCACAGCTGGACGCCGCCATCGGTCGTGCTGCAAGCGAATTCGAGCGCTGGTCCAAGGTGCCCCCCAGGGAGCGCGCCGCACGGCTCGATGGGGCGGCCGACCTCCTCGAAGGGCGCATGCCCGAGCTGATCTCCCTCATCGTGCGCGAAGGCGGGCGCACTTACGCCGATGCCGTCGCGGAGGTGCGCGAAGCGGCCGACTTCTGCCGCTATTACGCGCTCCAGGCGCGCGAGCATTTCGCCAATCCGACGCTGCTCGCAGGCGCCGCCGGCGAGCGCAATGAGTTGTATCTGCACGGCCGCGGCGTCTTCGCCTGCATCAGCCCGTGGAACTTCCCGCTCGCCATCTTCACCGGCCAGGTGGCGGCCGCGCTTGCTGCCGGCAACACGGTGATCGCCAAGCCGGCCGAGCAGACGCCGCGGGTCGGCCTGCGCGCCATGGAGATCCTGCGCGAAGCTGGCGTGCCAGCGGATGCGGCGCAATGCGTGATCGGCGACGGCGAGACGGTGGGCGCACCGCTCGTCGCAGATCCGCGCATCGCCGGCGTCGCCTTCACCGGCTCGGTCGAGACCGCGCGCCTCATCAACCGCTCGTTGGCGGGACGCGACGGGCCGATCATCCCGCTCATCGCCGAGACGGGCGGCGTCAACGCCATGCTCGTCGACTCTTCCGCGCTGCCCGAGCAGGTGGTCGACGACACGGTCATCTCGGCGTTCCAGAGCGCCGGCCAGCGCTGCTCGGCGCAGCGCATCCTTTTCATCGACGAAGGCGCCGCACCGCGCATCCTGCAGCTTCTCGCCGGCGCGCTCGCCGAGCTGAAGGTCGGCGACCCCCGCGAACCCGATACCGACGTCGGCCCGATCATCGACGCGCCGGCGCAGCGAACGCTCGCGTCCCACGTCGCGAAAATGCGCAAAGCGGCGAAGCTGATCGGCGAAGCGCCCGCGCCCACGGCCGCCGGCCATTTCATTGCGCCGATCGCCTTCCAGCTGCCGCTGGCGCAATTGCCGCGCACCGAGGTCTTTGGTCCCGTGCTGCACGTGTGCAGCTATCGGCGGGCCGGGCTGCACGATGTCTTGCGCTGGCTGCGCGAGATCGGCTACGGACTCACGCTCGGCATCCACAGCCGCATCGAGAGCTTCGTCGACGAGGTGATCCGCGAGACGCGCGTCGGCAATACCTATGTGAACCGGAGCATGATCGGGGCCGTGGTCGGCGTGCAGCCGTTCGGCGGCGAAGGTTTGTCAGGCACCGGCCCGAAAGCGGGCGGCCCGCACTACATGCTGCGCTTCGCTACCGAACGCACGGTGACGGTGAACACGGCAGCCGTCGGCGGTGTGACCGAGCTCCTCAGTCAACCCGAGCGCCCGACGCCTTGACCACGGGTGCCCACTTGGCGATTTCGGATTTTACGAACGCGGCAAACTGCTCCGGCGTGTTGGGCACATAACGGGCGCCTTCGGTGAGCAGGCGGGCTTGGATCTCCGCCGACTGCATGATCCGGTTCACCTCCGCGTTCCACCTGCGCACGATGTCCAGCGGCGTCACGGCCGGCGCGAAAAGGCCGATCCAGTTCGTGACCTCGAAGCCCGGGAGGGCTTCGGCGACGGTCGGCAGCTCGGGCGCGGCGGCCGAGCGGACCGGGCCGATGGTGGCGAGCGCGCGCAGCTTACCGGCCTTGGCGTGCGGCAGGACAGTGGGCATCGTGCCGAAGAGCATCGAGGTCTGGGCCGCGAGAAGGTCGGTGATGGCCGGCACGTTGCCCTTGTAAGGCACGTGCGTCATCTCGACGCGCGCCATGGTCTTGAAGAGCTCGCCGGCCAGGTGGCTCGCGGTGCCCATGCCCGCGGAGGCGAATGTAAGGCGCCCGGTGCGCGCGTGGGCGATCAGCTCGGCGATGTTCTGCGCCGGGACGGACGGATGCACGACCAACAGGCCTTCAGCCTCGAGCACGAGCGCCATCGGCGCGAAATCACGTACCGGGTCATACGGCATGCTCGAGAACAGGCTCACGTTCACCGCATGCGTGCCGAAGGTGCCCATCACCAGCGTGTAGCCATCGGGCGCCGATTTGGCAACGGCATCGGCGCCGATGTTGCCGCCGGCGCCGGTGCGATTCTCGACCAGGACCGGTTGTCCCCACGTCTCGGCGACGCGGGCGCCGATCAGTCGTCCATAGAGATCGGCGATGCCGCCCGCCGGGAACGGGACGATCATCCTGATCGCCTTCGCGGGGTATGGCTGGGCGAGGGCGAGCGTAGAGCTGAACAGTGCGATGAAAAGCGCGAGCCTCATTGCAGCGTGATCCCCGAGTCTTGAATGACCTTGCGCCACATTTCTATCTCCTTGCGGATCGTCGCCTGCAATTCTTCGGGCGTACTGCTGATGGGCGACACCCCGTCCGTCTGAAGCTGCTCGGCCGTGTCCTTCAGCTTCACGATCGCGCTCACCTCTGCATTGACACGATCGACGATGGCACGCGGTAGCCCCTTGGGGCCGGCAATGCCGTGCCACAGAATCACTTCGTATCCCGCCAGGCCGGACTCGGCCAGAGTGGGAATGCCGGGCTCGGCCGGCATGCGCTCCGCTGTCGTCACCGCCATGGCGCGCAGCTTCCCCGCACGGATCTGGGGCAGCACGGCCGCCGTGCTGCTGAAATACAGATCCACCTGTCCACCGATCGTATCGGTCAGCGCCTGGTTCGTGCCCTTGTAAGGCACGTGGTTCATGCGGATGCCGGCGCGTAGCGCGAACAGCTCGGCCGCGAGATGGATGGTGCTGCCCTGCCCCGAGCTCGCGAAGTTCAGCCGTCCGGGATTGCTCCTTGCGAGATCGATCAGCTCACGCACGCTTTTCGCCGCCACCGCCGGGTGCACGACCATGACCAGCGGGCCGCGCGACATCTGGATGATCGGCGTGATGTCGGCGAGCGGGTCGAATTTCAGCTTATAGAGATGCGGAGTGATCGTGTACGCGGATGAGATGAGCGTCAGCGTATGGCCGTCCGCGGGCGACTTCAGGCCCGCTTCGATGCCGATGGTGCCGCCCGCGCCCGGCTTGTTCTCGACGATGACCGGCTGGCCGAGGCTCGGGCTCAGGCGCTGCGCCACGAAGCGGGCGATGAAGTCGTTGCCGCCGCCGGGCGGGAATGGGACCACCATCCTGATCGGCCGCGTCGGGTACGACTGTGCGGCCACGGACGCGGCGAACAGAAAAGCGAGCGCGGCGACCCAGCGCTTCACGGCTCGCTGATCGGCTTGGGCAGCGTCGAATGGTGCGGGCGCGTGAGGCGCTCCGGGGACAGCAGCTCGTCGAGCTGTTGCGCCGTGAGCATGCCTTTTTCGAGCACGAGATCGCGCACCAGGCGGCCGGTCCTCAGCGCTTCCTGCGCGATTTCGGTCGAGCGCGCATATCCGAGCACCGGCGTAAGCGCGGTCACCACCGCAGTGGATTCGTCGAGCAGCCGACGCGCGCGCTCGCGGTTCGCCGTTATGCCCTTCACGCAGCGCTCGCTCAGCGTGCGGCAACCGTTGGCGAGGTGATAGAGGCTCTTGAAGAGACTGTGCGCGATGATCGGCTCGAAAGCATTCAGCTGCAGCTGTCCCGCCTCGGCCGCCATGGTGACCGTCATGTCGTTGCCGATCGCTTCGAAGGCGATCTGGTTGACGACCTCCGGGATAACGGGATTGACCTTGCCCGGCATGATCGAGGAGCCGGCCTGAACCGCGGGGAGCGAGATCTCGCCGATCCCGGCGCGCGGGCCGGATGACAGCAGCCGCAGGTCATTGCACGTCTTGGACAGCTTCACGGCCACGCGCTTCAGCACGCCGGAGAGCTGGACGAAGGCGCCGACGTCCTGCGTGGCCTCGATGAGGTTTGGCGAGCTGACGAAGGCCACACCGGAGATTTCCGCGAGCCGCGTGGTGACGAGCGGCGCGTAGTCCGGATGCGCGTTGATGCCGGTGCCGATGGCCGTGGCGCCGAGATTGATCTCGCGGATGAGCCCGGCGGCCTCCGAGAGCCGCTGCTCGTCCTCGCCCAGCATGACCGCGTACGTGGAAAATTCCTGGCCGAGCGTCATTGGCACGGCATCCTGCAGCTGCGTGCGACCGACCTTGAGGACGTCGTCGAACTCGGCCGCCTTGGCCGCGAATGCCTGGCGCAGATCGACCATCTCCTGCACCAGGCGCCGGATGCCGAACTGCAGCGCGAGGTTGACGGCGGTCGGGTACACGTCGTTCGTGCTCTGCGACAGGTTCACGTGATCGAGCGGATGCAGGTGCTGGTACTCGCCCTTGCGGTGGCCGAGGAGCTCGAGCGCGCGGTTGCAGATCACCTCGTTCGCGTTCATGTTGGTCGAGGTGCCGGCGCCGCCCTGGATCACGTCGACCACGAACTCATCGTGCAGCTTGCCTTCGCGCACTTCCTCGCACGCGAGCCGGATCGCGACGGAGCGACGGTCGTCGATCAGGCCGAGCTCGCAGTTGGCGATCGTCGCCGCCTGCTTGACACAGGCGAGCGCCACGATGAGATCGGGATAGATCGAGATCGCGGTGCCGCTGATCGGGAAATTCTCGAGCGCCCGCAGCGTATGGATGCCGTAGTACGCATCCGCCGGGACCGCGCGGTCGCCCAGAAGGTCGTGCTCCGTGCGCACGGGCTGCGTCATACCGCACGATTCTGGCACTATCATTGAGGGCGATGAGCGACGACCTCGATTTCAGCGCACCGGCAGGCGCTCCAAAGCCCCAAGCGACTCCCAAACCGGCCATGCCCGCCGGGCCGCAGGGGCCGCTCTACATCCCGGCCGTCGCGCGCTCTTTCTTCGAGTCGGCCGGAAAAGAGGAAGCCGTTTCCGCCGGCACGGTGTTCTTCTCCGAGAACGAAAAGGCGAGCCGCCTGCTGCTCAAGCGGGACAAGATGTATTTCCTACTCGAGGGACGCGTGGCCCTCGTCGCAAAAGGCAAACAGATCGGCGAGCCAAAGGTGGGCGAGATCTTCGGCGAGATGGCCGCGATCAGCGATTCGCCGCGCAGCGCCACGGCCGTGGCGCAGACCGCGTGCCGCGTGCTGTCGCTCGACGACAAAGGGTTCGTGGCGGCGCTGCAGAAGAAGCCCGAGTTCGCTCTCATGATGATCGGCACGATGCTCATGCGCCTGCGCTCGATGATTGCCCGCCTCTCGGGCGTGCCGAGCGGCAGCGAGGCGAAGGAGCAGTCGCGCGTCTTCGACAAGAACCTCCTCGCGAGCCTCGTCAAAGGCATGGGCGAGCAGGCCGTGGTGCGCTACGAGAAAGGCAAGATCATCATGCTGGCGGGGCAGGCCGGCGCCCTCATGTACATCGTGATAGACGGGCGCGTCGCGATCTCGATCCGCGGCGCCATCGTCGAGCGTGCCGGGCCGGGGGGCATCTTCGGGGAAATGGCGCTCATCGACCAATCCCCGCGCGCGGCGAATGCCACGGCCGAGACCGATTGCGCGCTGCTCGGCATCAACCGGACGGTGTTTCTGAACCTCGTGAAGTCGGAGCCGACGTTCGGCATCTCGCTGCTCTCGGCGATGGCGGAGCGCCTGCGCAATACCGCCGCCGCGCTGTAGAATTTTCAATACCCTAGGGAGGAACCATGAAAATCGCATTCGCTCTGCTCACCGCCGCGGCGCTCGGGCTTTCGGCCCAGGCCGGGGCGCAGGAAGCCAGCACGCTGAAGAAGATCAAGGACTCGGGCTCGATCACCATCGGCCACCGCGATGGCTCGATCCCCTTCTCCTACTACGACGACAAGCAGCAGGTGGTGGGCTACGCGGTCGATCTGTGCCACCGCATCGTCGACGCGGTGAAGACCAACCTGAAGATGCCCAAGCTGGAGACCAAGTACCAGCTCGTCACCTCCGCGAACCGCATCCCGCTGATGGCGAACGGCACCATCGACCTCGAGTGCGGCTCGACCACCAACAACCTCGAGCGGCAGAAGCAGGTGTGGTTCACGATCACGCATTTCGTGACCGCCAACCGCTGGGTGGCGAAGAAGTCGGCCAACCTGAAGAAGCTCGCCGACCTCAAGGGCAAGACCATCGTCTCGACCGCCGGCACGACCAACATCAAGCAGATTACCGAGATCAACGGCCAGCAGAACCTCGGCATGAACATCATCTCGGCGAACGGCCATCCCGAGGCCTTCCAGATGGTCGAGACGGGCCGCGCGATCGCCTTCGTGATGGACGACATCCTGCTCTACAGCCTGGCCGCGCAGTCGAGGAATCCGAAGGACTACGAAATGTCGCCCGAGGCGCTTTCCGTCGAGCCCTACGGCATCATGGTGCGCAAGGACGACACCGAGTTCAAGAAGGTCGTCGACGCGGCAATGACCGCGATCTACAAGTCCGGCGAGATCAACAAGATCTACGGCAAGTGGTTCCAGAACCCGGTGCCGCCGAAAGGCATCAACCTCAACGTGCCGATGAGCGACCAGTTCAAGAAGGTGGTCGCGAATCCCACCAGCTCGGGCGATCCGGCCGACTATAAGTAAACGCCGGTAGTCCGCGCAGGGAGGCGCGTGAACTACAACTGGCACTGGAAGGTCCTGTTCGAGACGGAGCCCGGCGGCACGGGCTCCTACCTGCATTACCTCATCGTCGGGCTGGGCTGGACGCTTGCCACGGCGCTCGCGGCCTGGGTGATCGCCCTTGCGCTTGGCGCGATCGTCGGCACGCTGCGCACCACGTCGCGGACGTGGGTGGTACGCCTGGGAAATCTCTACGTCGAGATCTTCCGCAACGTGCCGCTCATCGTGCAGATGTTCCTGTGGTTCTTCGTCGTGCCCGAGCTCCTGCCCAAGGGGCTCGGCGACTGGATCAAGCAGATGCCGCCGCCGTGGGGCTCGTACCTCCCGGCGGTCATGTGCCTCGGCATCTTTACCTCGGTCCGGGTTGCCGAGCAGGTGCGCGCCGGCATCAGCTCCCTGCCGCGCGGCCAGGGTTTCGCGGGCACGGCGATGGGCCTTACCGAGTTCCAAACCTATCGCTTCGTCATCCTGCCGCAGGCCTTCCGCATCATCCTGCCGCCGCTCACCTCCGAGTTCATGAACATCATCAAGAACTCGTCAGTCGCGCTGACCATCGGCCTGCTCGAGCTCACCGGGCGCGCGCGCGCGATGCAGGAATTCAGCTTCCGCGTCTTTGAAGCGTTCACCGCGGCGACGGTGATCTACCTCCTCACCAACCTGCTGGTCGTGCTCCTGATGCGCGGCATCGAGAAGAAGGTGCGCGTACCGGGCCTCATCGCCACCGGCGGGGCGCCGATGGCGGGCCACTGATGGATTCGGGCTTCGACTTCGACGTCATCCAGCGCTCGCTGGGGTATCTCTTCCGCGACGGCATGACGTTCACCATCACGCTCACGCTGATCGCGATGACCGGGGGCATCCTCTTCGGCACACTGCTCGCCATGATGCGGCTTTCGAGCATCAAGCCGGTCTCCTGGCTTGCCGGCGCCTACGTGAACCTGATGCGCTCGATCCCGCTCGTGCTGGTGATCTTCTGGTTCTTCTTCCTCGTGCCCTACATCGGCGCCTGGGTCATCGGCTCGAACCAGCCGATCCGGGTCGGCGCGTTCTATTCGGCCGCGATCACCTTCACCATGTTCGAGGCGGCGTACTACTGCGAGATCATGCGCGCCGGCATCCAGTCCATCGCGCGCGGCCAGGTATGGTCCGGCTACGCGCTCGGCCTCAACTACTGGCAGACCATGGGGTATATCGTGCTGCCGCAGGCCTTCCGCAACATGGTGCCCGTGCTCCTCACGCAAACGATCATCCTCTTCCAGGACACCTCGCTCGTCTACGTGATCTCGGCGACCGACTTCCTCGGCGCCGCATCCAAGGTGGCCAATCGCGATTACCGCCTGATCGAGATGTACACGTTCGCGGCGGTGGTCTACTTCATCATTTCGTATTCCCTGTCGCTCCTCGTGAAGCGCCTTCAGAACAGGATCGCCGTCATCCGATGATTTCCATCAAAAAAGTCTCCAAATGGTACGGCAGCTTCCAGGTGCTCACGGACTGCAGCACCGAGGTGTCCAAGGGCGAGGTGGTCGTGGTCTGCGGCCCGTCGGGCAGCGGCAAGTCCACGCTCATCAAGACCGTGAACGGCCTGGAGCCGTTCCAGAAGGGGGACATCCTCGTCGATGGCATCTCGGTCGGCGACGCCAAGACCGACCTTCCCAAGCTGCGGGCGCGCATCGGCATGGTGTTCCAGAACTTCGAGCTCTTCCCGCACATGACGGTGGCGCAGAACCTGACGCTCGGGCAGATCAAGGTTCTCGGCCGCTCGGAAGACGAGGCGCGCGACAAGGGCCTGAAGCTTCTCGATCGAGTCGGCCTCCTCGCCCACAAGGACAAGTATCCCGGGCAGCTCTCCGGCGGTCAGCAGCAGCGCGTCGCGATCGCCCGCGCGCTATCGATGGATCCGATCGCTATGCTGTTCGACGAGCCCACTTCCGCTCTCGATCCGGAGATGATCAACGAAGTGCTCGATGTGATGGTCGAGCTCGCCCGCGAAGGCATGACCATGATGGTGGTGACGCACGAGATGGGCTTCGCGCGCAAGGTCGCGCACCGCGTGATCTTCATGGACGCCGGCAAGATCGT
>DATLDY010000232.1:0-6341 GCA_035525655.1 Burkholderiales bacterium | reverse complement strand
CGGCGTCGGCGAGCGCCTGCACCTCGCCGTCGATCCGGGCGCCTTGCTCGCGCTATGAGGGATACCTTCATCCTCGGCCAGATCAGCGACCTGCACATCAAGGTGCCGGGCAAGCTTTCCTATCGCGTGGTCGACTGCGCGTCGATGCTCGAGCGCTGCGTGGCCGAGATCCTGCGGCTGCCGCAGTTACCGGACGCGCTGGTCATCACCGGCGACCTCGTGGATTTCGGCCGCCTGGAGGAGTACCACCATCTACGCGCCCTGCTCGCACCATTGCCGATGCCGTACTACCTGCTGCCGGGAAATCACGATGAGCGCGGCGCGTTGCGCGCTGCCTTTGCCGACCATGCCTACCTCACGCAATGGTCGCCTTATGTGCAGTACGCGATCGACGAATGGCCGGTCCGCATCGTCGCGCTCGATACCGTGATTCCTGGCGAAGGCGGCGGCCGCCTGGACGCGGAGCGCCTTGCATGGCTCGACCGCACGCTGTCCGCCGAGCGCGCGAAGCCGACGGTGGTGGTGATGCACCACCCGCCGTTTCCGACCCTGATCGGCCATATGGACAACCTCGGCCTCGAGGGCGCGCCGGCGCTGGAGAAAATCATCGCGCAGCATCCGCAGGTCGAGCGCGTGCTGTGCGGACACCTGCACCGACCGATCCAGTACCGCTTCGGCGGCACGATCGCCTGCACCTCGCCGAGCCCGGCGCACCAGGTGGCGCTCAACCTGTCGCCGCAGGCGCCTTCGCGCTTCAAGATGGAGCCGCCGGGCTTTCAGCTGCATGCGTGGCGGCCGGGGATGGGCGTGGTGAGCCACACCGCGTTCATCGGCGACTTCGCCGGCCCGTATCCGTTCTTCGACGGCGACCAGCTGATCGACTAGAAAAATGATCCCCCGCTCGCCCCGTGTCATTCGTGTCGAGCTGACGCCCTCGACGTTCGTTTATGCCGTGCTGGCCATCGGCGGCCTGTGGATCTTCATCCGCCTGCTGCCGGTGGTTCTCGTCCTGATCGTGGCGCTGATGATCGTCGGCACGTTCGCTCCGGCGGTCGAGTGGCTGGAGCGGCGCATGCGCCGCGGGCTCGCGATCGCGCTCGTCTTCACCCTGCTGTTCGTTGCAATCGGGCTGATCACCTTCATCACCCTTCCCGCGCTCGTGACGCAGGTCAAAACCCTCATCGAGAGCGAACCCGCCATGCGCGAGCAGCTGGCAGAGTGGCTTGCGCGCTCGCCGCTGACGGCGAGCGTCGCGGATACGCTGCGCAACGTGCATTACGACGAGCTGATCAAGTCGTCCGCCGGCGTGCTGCTCGGGTATTCGACCCGCATCGTCGAGGGCGTGGCATATGCCGTGGGCGCCGTGTTCCTCGCGCTCTACATGATGGTCGACCGCGACCGGCTGCGCGGGGCACTGTTCGCCGTGGTGGCGCGCTCGCACCACATCCGCCTGTCGCGCATTCTCGCCAACCTCGAGACCATCGTCGGCGGCTACATCCGCGGGCAGGCCATCACCTGCGCGCTGATGGGCCTGTTCATGTTCGTCCTGCTCGTCGCCTGCGGCATCCCCAACGCGCTCGCGATCGCGGTGTTCGGCGGCCTGGCCGACGTCCTGCCTTACATCGGCATCTTCCTGACGATGGGCCCGGCGGTCGCCGCGGCATTGCCGCTGGGCATGGGGATCACGATCGTGGTGTTCGTGCTGATGCTGGCCTACGAGGAATTCGAAAGCCGCGTTCTGGTGCCCCTGGTCTATGGACGTGCATTGCGGCTGCCTTCGTCGGTGGTGCTGTTTTCCCTGATCACCGGTGCCACGCTCGCCGGGATCACCGGCGCCCTGCTCGCCTTGCCGGTCGCCGCGGCGATCCTGATGCTGCTCGACGAATTACGCGTGGACCTGCCGGGGGAGGCCGACAACGCCGAGTCCGCGGAGATCAAACGCAAGGACGAGCACGGCGAGCGCGAATATGAGGAGCGGACCGAAGGCATGCCGGTGGAAGAGGCGGCGGCGATCGCGGTGGAGATCGCCGGTGACCGGAAAAAGGCCGAAAAGCCCGAGAAGTAAGAGCTACTCCGGCTTGATGCCGGCGGCTTTCACCACCGCGGCCCAGCGCTCGTTCTCCTTGCGCACATAGGCAGCGAACTCCTCCGCCGTCATCGTCAGCGGCAGGAGACCCATCTTGTCGAGGCTCGCGGCGACTTCGGGCATGCGCATCACTTCGCGCACGACGCCGTTGAGGCGCGCCTGGAGGTCCTTCGGCGTCGCCGCGGGCGCCACCAGGCAATACCAGTAGTCCATCAGGTACTCGGGGACACCGGCCTCGATGAACGTCGGCACGTCGGGCATCTGCGGCGCGCGCTGCGCGCTCGCCACGCCGAGCGAGCGCAGCTGCCCGCTGCGCACGAAGTTCACCACCGAAGGCACGGTGGTGAAGGTCATCTGCACCTGCCCGGCGACTGTGTCGGCAACCGCGGGGCCGACGCCCTTGTAGGGCACGTGCGCGATGTCGGCTTTGGTCAGGTAGCGGAACAGCTCCGCGCCCATGTGCGCGCCGCTGCCGGTGCCGGCGGAGCCGTAGTTGAGCGAGCCGGGTTTCGCCCGCACGAGCGCGATCAAGTCCTTCACGCTGTGCGCCGGCACGGACGGGTGGACCACGAGCGTCATCGGCGTATAGGCGACCGAGCCGATTAGCGCGAAGTCCTTCCAGATGTCGTAGCCGATCTTCGGGTTGACGTTCGGGTTGATGGCGATCTCGGAGATGGTGCCCATCATCACGGTCTGGCCGTCGGGCGCCGCGGCCGCCGTATAGCGCGCGGCAATCGCGCCGCCGGCGCCCGGGCGGTTCTCGACGATCACCGCGTGCCCGAGCCGCTCGGAGAGCCTGGGCGCGATGATGCGCGTCAGGATGTCGGTGCCGCCGCCGGTGGCGAAAGGCACCTGGATGCGCAGCACGCGGTCCTGCGCGCCGGCCATCGTTGCGGCGCAGAAAGCGAGCGCGGCAAGTAGCGCGCGCTTCACGCGGCCTTGCGCAGCGCGGGCATGTCGCGCAGCAGCTGCCCGAAGCCCGGCACGCTGGCGTGCGCGCCCATCTTCGCGAGCGCGTGCCAGATGGTCATGTTGTTCGTCGTCAGCACCGGCTTGCCGAGCGCCTGCTCGAGGGGCTCGACGATGCTCGCGGTCCACCAGTTGCCGCACGCGAGGAACACCGCATCGGCGTCCTTGCGATCGGCCTTGCGGCCGTGCTCGAACGCGGTGTCCGGGTGCAGGCGGCCGACGTCGTTATTGCTCACCACGCCCATCGCCACCTGGCTCACCACCTCGATGCCATGCGCTTCGAGGAACTCCGCCACCCATTTGTTGGTGGTCTCGCTCCACGCCGCCGCGAGCGCCACGCGCCGCACGCCGAGCGTGGCGAAGGCGTCCAGCATCGCGGTGGCGGCGGTGGTCGCGGGTTTTCCCGAAGCGACCTCCATCCGCTTGATGAGCTGCGCGTCGTAGCCCTTGCCCATGCGCGTGGAGGGCGCGGTCGCGGCGAATACGACGATGTCCACGGCGGCGTCGCCGAGCTTGCGGCTCTCCTTGTCGATCTCGGCGACGATTTCCAGCGTGGCGTCCGGGTCGATCCGGCTCAGCGTCATCCGCGCGACATGCAGCGAGACCGACGCCGGCAGCATCTGCGCGAACTCGGGCTCCTGCGTGGAGTTCGACGAGGGCACGAGCAGCCCGAGGCGGTGCTTCTTTTCGATGTGCTTCATCGAATGATTCTAAGACGGGAAATACGCCGCCGACAGCGTGTCGCAAGGTCTGTGGCCTAAAGTAGCGGCCTCGGAGGGATCATGGAACAGCACAAGCGGCCCACGCACCAGGGTACGGCGTACAAGGACATGTCGCCGGGGCAGAAGGTGAAGTTCATACTGAAGCTCGTCGTGTGCATCATGACGTTCGGGATGGCCTTCCCGAACATCATGAGCGACTAACGCCCGCGTCTAGCGAAGGCGCGTCGCGGTCCACCGGCCGCCGAACGCGCCGCTCGCTTCGCCGGTTATCCGGTCGCCCTGCACGCGGCCGGTATAGACGTCGAGCCCCGCAGTGAAGCGCACCCGATCGCCCTTGACGGTGCCGCTCGCCTTCACCTCGCGTCCGTCGCTCATCAAGAGCGTCCCGTTCAATGTCTGGTATTCCTGCGTGAAGGTCGCCTCGCCCGACGGCAGCCGCCACGTGCCGGCGAGCCTGGCCGGGACGATGTAAAGGTACGCCGTGCACCAATGCACGCAGTCGTCGTTCACCACCACGGTGCTGTCCTCGTCCCATCCCTCGATGCGGTAGCCGTTGTTGACGATGCGCGTGCCGGCGGGCATCTCGAGGAATTTCGGCACCAGCAGGCGCAGGTTCGCCGGCAGCAGGAAAAGCGCGAGCACGCTCGCCTGCGCGAAATCGGCCTCGAACATGTCGCCCTGCAAGAACTTCGCCTTCTCCGCGAGCCCGGCCTGCTCGGCATTGCGCTTGGCGAGCGCCACCATGTCGGCGTCGTACTCGACGCCAAGGGCGCGCGCGCCGCGCTTTGCGGCCGCGATCACCAGGCGGCCATCGCCCGAGCCGAGGTCGACGACGAAGTCGCGCGAAGTCACCGACGCGAGGTCGAGCATCTTCTCGACGAGCGCGCGCGGCGTCGGCACCCACACGACGTCCTTGCCGGGCTGGCCTTCGTACGGCTGGAAGGTCTGCGCGGTGACCACAAACGGCGTCATCAGCACGGCGAGCGCGAAGGCGCGGAGTTCCATGGTTAAAATGATAGCGACCCCGAGGAGATCCGCATGCCCATTACCGAACTGAATCATTTCCTGCTCGTCGCCAAGGACCTGGAGCGCACGAAGGACTTCTACTGCCGCGTCCTCGGCCTGGAGATCGACCGAGAGCGCCCCGACTTCGGCTTCCCCGGCTACTGGCTGAAGACCAACGGCGAGACCTGCGTGCACCTCGCGTCGCAGGACCCCAACGAGATCCGCGACAAGTTCCTGCTGAAGAAGCACCCCAAGGGCACCGCGGGCTCGGGCTCGGTCGACCACATCGCCTTCCTCGCGAAGGATGCGAAGGACGTGCGCAACCGCATCCAGAGCAACCAGGTCGAGATGCACTACCGCAGCTTCCCCGACGCGAAGCCGCCGCTCTTCCAGATCTTCCTCAAGGATCCGGACGACGTCACCATCGAGCTCAACTTCCTCGGCGAGAAGATCAGCGAAGACGACTGGAAAGGCGAAGGCTCGGCCTCGGCGATGACATTGAAGAAAGGCCCCGGCAAGAAGACCCAGATCGCCTAGCCGCGTGCGCGGCGTCGTCTTCCTCGGCGACCGCAAGGTCGAGCTGCGCAGCTTCCCCGACCCCACCCCCGGCCCCGGCGAGGTGGTGCTGGAGATGAAGGCGTCGGGGATGTGCGGCTCTGACCTGAAGTTCTACCGCTCTGCGCCCGGGGTCGCACAAGCGGCACTCGGTTTAGGAAATTTGAAAGACCCATTCATCGGCGGCCACGAGCCCTGCGGCGTCGTCGTCGCGCGCGGCGCCGGCGTCTCCGAGCGCGAAGCGCCCACCGGCCAGCGCGTCATGGACCACCACTACTCCGGCTGCGGCGTGTGCACGCATTGCCGCGTCGGCTGGTCGCAGCTCTGCCGCGCGGGCATCACCGTCTATGGCGTCACGGCCCATGGCGGGCACGCCGATTACCTCAAGGTGCCGGCGAAGACGATCGTCGAATTGCCCGAGGAGCTCTCCTTCGCCGAAGGCGCGGCGGTGGCGTGCGGTACGGGAACCGCGTTCGGCGCCATCAAGCGGATGAACATGAATGGCGGCGACACGCTCGCCGTCTTCGGCCAGGGCCCGGTCGGCCTTTCCGCCACGGTGATCGGCGTCGCCATGGGCGCGCGCGTCATCGCCATCGAGACTTCGGCCGAGCGCATGAAGCTCGCGCAGGAGTTTGGCGCCGATGCCGTCATCAACGCTGCCCAGGAAGACCCTGTCCAGGTCGTCAAAGAGCTCACCGGCGGCATAGGCGCCGATCTGTCGCTCGACTGCACCGGCGCCGCCGCCGCAAGGCGCGCGGCCGTGCGGTGCGTAAAGACCTGGGGAACCGCGTGCTACGTCGGCGAAGGCGGCGACGTGACGCTCGACGTGAGCCCGGATCTCCTGCGCCGCCAGGTCACACTCATCGGCTCGTGGACCTTCAGCGCGATGGGCATGAAGGACTGCGCGCAATTCATCGCGAAGAAGCGCATCCCGCTCGAGCGCATCTTCTCCCACCGCTGGCGCCTCGAGCAGGCCGACGAGGCCTATCGCACCTTCGACACCC
>DATLDY010000252.1:0-3661 GCA_035525655.1 Burkholderiales bacterium | reverse complement strand
GACACCGCGCACCTGCGAGAGCTTCTGCGCGATAACCGTCGAGGCCCAGTCGTACATCTGGCCGCGCGTCATGCTCTCCGAGGTCAGCGTGAGCACCATGATCGGCGCGTCTGCGGGATTCACCTTCCGGTAGGTCGGGTTGTTCGGCATGCCGGAGGGCAGCTGGCTGCGCGCGGCATTGATGGCCGATTGCACCTCGGTCGCCGCGTCGTTGATGTCGCGGTTGAGGTCGAACTGCAGCGTGATGCGCGAGGAGCCGAGCGAGGAGGACGAGGTGATCTCGGTCACGCCGGCAATGCGCCCGAGGCTGCGCTCGAGCGGCATTGCCACCGTCGAAGCCATGGTTTCGGGGCTCGCTCCCGGGAAGCTCGCGCTCACCGAGATCGTCGGGTAATCCACCTGCGGCAGAGGCGAGACCGGCAACTGCGTGAACGCGACGGCGCCGGCGAGCACGACGCCGATCGCGAGCAGTGTGGTGGCTACAGGCCGCGCGACGAATGGAGCCGACAGGTTCATGCCAGGGCCGGGCGCCGGTAGTGCCGCGCCATCCGATCGAACGCAAGGTAGATCACGGGCGTCGTGAAGAGCGTGAGCACCTGGCTCACGATGAGGCCGCCCACCATGGTGAGGCCGAGCGGGTAGCGCAGCTCCGAGCCCACGCCGCCGCCGAGCATGAGCGGCAGCGCGCCGAAGAGCGCGGCGCAGGTGGTCATCAGGATCGGCCGGAAGCGAAGGAGCGACGCCTGGCGGATGGCTTCGCGAGGCGTTTTGCCCTCGAGGCGCTCGGCATCCAGCGCGAAGTCGATCATCATGATCGCGTTCTTCTTCACGATGCCGATGAGCAGAATGATGCCGATCACGGCGATGATGCCGAACTCCTCCCGCGCGAGAAGCAGCGCGGCAAAGGCGCCGACCGTCGCGGTCGGCAGCGTGGACAGGATGGTCACCGGGTGGATGTAGCTCTCGTAGAGGACGCCGAGCACGATGTACATCGTCACGACCGCGGCCAGCACGAGCAGCAGCGTCGCGCTGAGCGATTCGCGGAACGAGGCGGCAGCCCCCTGGAACTCCGTCTGCACCGCCGGCGGCAGGCCGAGCTCGCGCTCCACCGCCTGGATCGCATCGACGGCGTCGCCGAGGGAAGCGCCGCGCGCCAGGTTGAAGGAGATGGTGGCCGCGGGGAACTGGCCGATGTGATTGATGGAGAGCGGCGCGGTGCCGGTGGTGACGCGCGCGACCGCGTCGAGCGGCACCTGCTGGCCTGACGAGGACGCGATGCGGATGTCCTTCAGCGCGTCGGGCGAAAGGCGGAACTCCGGCTTCACCTCCAGGACGACACGGTACTGCGTGGCCTGCGTGAAGATGGTCGACACGAGGCGCTGGCCAAAGGCGTTGTAGAGCGCGGTGTCGATCGCCGCCGGCGTGATGCCCAGGCGCCCCGCCGTGTCGCGGTCGATCTCTACGTAGGCTTGCAACCCCTGGTCCTGCAGGTCGGAGGCGACATCGGTGAGCTGCGGCGCGCTCGACAACCGCTCGACGAGCCGCGGCACCCACTCCGACAGGAGCTTGGCGTCGGCGGCTTCGAGCGTGTACTGGTACTGCGTGCGGCTCACGCGGTCTTCGACCGTGAGGTCCTGCACCGGCTGCATATAGAGCGTGATGCCGGGGACGTGGGCGAGCTCCGGCTGCAGGCGCCGGATCACGTCGGAGGCGTGAAGGCGCCGCGCTTCCATCGGCTTGAGGTTGATGAGCATGCGGCCGCTGTTCAGCGTCGCGTTCGTGCCGTCGACGCCGATGAAGGACGACAGGCTCTCGACCGCCGGGTCGCGCAGGATCACCTCGGCGAGCGCCTGCTGGCGCTCGGCCATGGCGGTGAACGAAATGGTTTGCGGCGCGTCCGAGATGCCCTGGATCACGCCGGTGTCCTGCACCGGGAAGAAGCCCTTCGGCACGACGAAATAGAGCAGAACGGTGAGCAGCAGGGCGAGCGCCCAGACGAGCAGCGTGGCCGGCTGCCGGTCGAGCACCCAGTCGAGCGTGCGGCCGTAGCGCTCGATCACGCCGTCGAACATGCGCGCCGCGGCGCGCCCGAAGCGGCCTTGCTTCTCCTCGCGCTCGGGACGCAGGAGCCGCGAGCACATCATCGGCGTGAGCGTGAGAGACACCACCGCCGAGATCAGGATGGCGACCGCGAGCGTAACGGCGAACTCACGGAACAGGCGCCCGACGACATCGCCCATGAAGAGGAGCGGAATCAGGACCGCAACCAGCGAGAAGGTGAGCGAGATGATGGTGAAGGCGATCTGCTCGGAGCCTTTCAGCGCCGCTTCGTACGGGCTCTCGCCCGCCTCGACGTAGCGCGCGATGTTCTCGATCACGACGATCGCGTCGTCGACGACGAAGCCGGCGGCGACCACCAGCGCCATGAGGGTCAGGTTGTTGATCGAATAGCCGGCGAGGTACATGAAGCCGAAGGTGCCGATCAGCGAGAGCGGCACGGCGACGCTCGGGATCAGCGTCGCGCGCCAGTTGCGCAGGAAGACGAAGATCACGGCGACGACGAGCGCGATCGCTAGCAACAGCTCGATCTGGACGTCGCGTACCGAAGCGCGAATCGTCACCGTGCGATCGGTGAGCACCGTCATGTCGATCGAAGCCGGCATTGAAGCCTGCAGCTGCGGCAGCTGGCGCTGGATGCGGTCGACGACATCGATCACGTTGGCGCCCGGCTGGCGCTGGATGTTCAGGATGACCGCCGGCACCTCGTTCATCCACGCCGCGAGGCGCAGGTTCTCGGCGCCGTCGACGACGTCCGCCACGTCCGACAGGTAGATCGGTGCCCCATTGCGGTAGGCGATCACGACCGAGCGGTATTGCGCCGCGGAGGAAAGCTGGTCGTTCGCGTCGATGGTGTAGGCGCGGCTCGGCCCGTCGAGGCTGCCCTTCGCGCGCTTGACGTTCGTGCTCGCGATCGCCGCCCTTACGTCCTCGAGGCCCAGGTTCTGCGCGGCGAGTGCCTTCGGGTTGGCTTGCACCCGCACCGCCGGGCGCTGGCCGCCCGAGAGCGTGACGAGTCCCACGCCGGCGACTTGCGACAGCTTCTGCGCGAGGCGCGTATCGGCGAGGTTCTGGATGTCGGGCAGCGTCATCGTGCGCGACGACAGGCCGAGCGTGAGGATCGGCGCATCCGCCGGATTCACCTTGCTGTACACCGGCGGCGCCGGCAGATCCTGTGGCAGGAGGTTCGAGCCGGCGTTGATCGCCGCCTGCACGCCCTGCTCCGCCACGTCGAGCGGCACCGCGAGGTCGAACTGCAGCGTGATGACCGACGCGCCGCCCGAGCTCGTGGACGACATCTGCTTGAGCCCGGGCATCTGGCCGAACTGGCGCTCGAGCGGCGCGGTGATCGACGAGGTCACCACGTCGGGACTGGCACCCGGGTAGAGCGTGAACACCTGGATGGTCGGATAGTCGACCTGCGGCAGCGCCGAGAGCGGCAGCTGGCGGTACGCGACCCATCCCGCCAGCAGGATCGCCAGCATCAGCAGCGCCGTGGCGACCGGCCGCAGGATGAAGAGTCGAGACGGGTTCACCTACTGCGCGGCCTTCTCGCGCGCCTCGCGACGCTTCTTCCACTCCTCGCGCTGCTCCGGGGTCATCG
>DATLDY010000178.1:0-16541 GCA_035525655.1 Burkholderiales bacterium | reverse complement strand
GGCCGGACGCGTTCATCGAGATCGAAGTCACCGCTTCATCGCACCCTGGCCAAAAAACCGGCTCCGGCGCGGTATTCCTGCCAACCGTGCAGCCGCTCGACGACCAGGGAAACATCATCGGCAAGGGCGATGTCGTCTCGCAGGCGCGCGCCATCTTCGAGCGCGCCGGCAGGATGCTCGCCGCGCTCGGCGTCGGCTTCGACCGTGTCGTGAAGACGTGCGACTACATCACGCCGGCCGCGCTCGCGGCCTACAAGGGCACTGGTCGCGTGCGCAAGGATCATCTCGGCCCGGTGTACCCCGGCGCGGCCGGCATCATCATGCCGCGGCTGGTGCACCCGGAAGCGTTGATCCAGTACGACTTCATTGCCACGCGCGACACACCGGAAGCGGTGAACCCGGGCTGGACGCGCTACCAGAAGCTCACCTACAGCCCGGCGGTGCGCGCCGGCAAGCTCCTCTTCATGTCGGGCCAGGGCTCGCTCGACCCGACAACGGAGCGCGTGGTCCACGACGGCGACGTGGTGGCGCAGGCCGAATACACCTACGGCAACGTGCTGAAGGTGCTGGAAGCCGCCGGCGCCGGACCGCAGAACCTGGTGAAGACCATCGAGTACGTGACGCCGGCCGGCCTGGCCCGCTATCGCGACGTCGCCAAGGTGCGCGAGAAGCTGCTGCGCGAGCCGTGGCCCGCTTCCACCGGATTGATTTGCGAGGCGCTGCTGCGACCGGAAATGCAGATCGAGATCGATCCATTCGCGGTACTGGACTGATGGCGTTGCTCACCGACGAGATCAAGGGCTGGATCGGGCGCGAAGTGCACTACCCTGCTCGCGAGGAGCTCGGCCGCGCGTCCATCCGGTACTTCGCGCTCGCGCTCGGCGACGACAACCCGCTCTACGTCGATGACGCCTACGCAAAAAAGGCGGGCCATCCATCGGTGATCGCGCCGCCCACGCTGATTTGCGAGACCTGCCAGTACGCACACCAGGGCCCCAACGCCGACGGCTACATCGGCCACGAGTGGCACCTGCCGGTGCCGAATACGCGGCTCATCCGCGCCGGCAACGAATACGAGTTCATGCGGCCCGTGCTGCCGGCGGACCGCATCTCCGTCACGTGGACGCTGGAGAGCATCGTCGAGAAGCCCTCCTCGCGCGGTGGCACGCAGCTTTTCGTGTCCTCGGTGGCGCGCTACCGCGACGCGCAGGGCGAGGTCGTGGCGATCAACCGCGAGACCATCGTGTATCAACCCCTCGCATGAAGAAGCCGTGAGCAGGGGGGCGACAAAAGGATGAAAACCGGGGACACGCTTCCGGTGCTCGAGAAGACGTTCACCACGGTGGACCTCTTCGCCTACGGCGCCGCCACCTGGGACTGGCATCGCATGCACTACGACGCCGAGCTCGTGCGCAGCAAGGGCTTTGCCGCGCCGGTGATCGACGGCCAGATGTACGGCGCGCTCTTCGCGCGCGTGGCGATGCAATGGGCCGGCCCGCGCGCCTTCATCATGCGGATGTCGCTGCGCATGAAGTCGATGGCCTTCGCCGGCGATACGCTGCGCGCCGAGGGCTCGGTGACCGAGGTCGAGGGCAACGTCGTGGTCGTCTCGCAGACGCTGACGAACGCCGGCCGCGTCTGCGCCGAAGCCACCACGCGCATCCGCCTGTCAGCCTGATGCTGGAGGTCGGCTTCGCGTCGCTCGCGTGGCGCGAGGCGCCGATGCCGGGCGCGCCCTCCATCGAGATGGCCCTCCTGCCGAAGCTGCCGGACGGCGGCTTCAGGGCTTTCGTGCGCTTTCCACCCGGATGGTCGCGTCCCGACGCCGGTCATTACGCCGTGCCGGAAGAATTCCTGGTCCTGGACGGGACGCTCAGCCTCAACGGCGAAACGTGGCGGCGCGGAAGCCATGCATGGGTCCCGGCCTTTCGCCTGCGCCGCGAGCTCGGCTCGGCGTCCGGCTCCCTCGTGTTCGCCTGGTTCGGCGGCACGCCGCGCTGGATTCCCGGGGAGCCACCACCAACACCCGAGACGGCGCCCGCGCAGCGCTCGTGGATAGAGCACGGTCGCTTCATCCGCCTCATGGCACCGGACGCGCCGCGCGAAACGCTGCATCTCGACGACCTGACCTGGCGCTACGAAACGCTCCGCAGCGCATAGAACTCCACCGATTCCACTCGCCCCTTCACCGGGGCCTTGTGGAGCTCGAGGCCCGTGACGTCGAGCCGTGCGATCTCGGCGGCCTGGCGCGAGATGATCACTTCGCAGCCGTATTCCTTGGTCAGGCTTTCGAGGCGCGCTGTCGTGTTCACGGTGTCGCCAATCGCCGTGATGATCTGCGAGCGCGGCGGGCCCATGGCGCCGACGATCGCCTCGCTATGGTGGATGCCGATGCCGATCTGCAGCGGATGGGCGAGCTCGCCTTTCAGCCCGTGGTTGAGCTGCTCCAGGCGCATCAGCATCTCGCGCGCGCCCCGCAGGGCTTCCGCCGGGCCCGTGTCGGGGTCGTCGGCGTGCAGGCCGTAGAGCGCCATCAGCCCGTCGCCGGTGAACTGCGAGTAATGGCCGTTCGACGCCGCCATCGCCTCCTTCATCTCGTAGAAGAAGCGGTTGAGGATGAACAGGACGTCGTACGGCAGCTTCGCCTCGCCGAGCGTGGTGGAGCCGCGCAGGTCGACGAACATCACCGTGATCGGGCGCTCGGTGCCTTCGAGGCCGCCCGGAACGAAGCCGTCTTCCGCCGATGCGTCGGCCGCGAGCAGCGGCGTGATGGAAAGATCGGCGCTGGGGCGGATCTGGCACGCGAGGCGCGTGCCCGGCGTGGCGCGGATGCGCTCGAGCGCCTTGGCTTCGAGGCCGTGGGGCGCTGGCAGCGATTCGGCACCGCGGCCAACGTGAATCCGGCAGGTGGTGCAGCGCGCGCGTCCGCCGCAGACGGACGCATGCGGGATGCCGTGATCGCGCAGGGTCTCGAGCACCGTCGCACCCGGCAGCACCGCCAGCTTGCACGAAGGGTGCGTCAGCATCGGCGGCATGCGCCGCTCGTGGATGCGCCGGCGCACGCCGCGGGCCGCGAACACCAAAAGCAGCAGCCCGGCGTGCGTGCCGAGCACGATGACTCCGACGCGGTCCACCATGGCGGGCGTCGCCGGGGTGGCGTTCGCGTCCTCGAGCGTGCGCTGCACGAATACCGGATCTTTCGCCGCATCGCGGCGCAGCTGGTTGCCCGCGCTCAGGTAGCCGGTGAGCGCGAGCGTCGGATAGAGGAGCGCAAGCGCGCCGAGCCAGACGCGCCAATCGGGATACCAGCGCTTCGTGCGCAACCAGAAATGCACGCCGATGCACGCGTGGATCCAGACGGTGAGCAAGGCGAGCGCTTGCAGCACGCCGATATGCGGCGCGAGCACCCAATAGAGCGTAAGGATGTACGTGTACGTGCTGTCGGTGCCGAGCACCGCTTCGGAGATGCGCGTCGCCGCGATGTGCAAGGCGAGCAGCACCGGAATGAGCAGGCCGAGTCCGAGCTGCGCCCATTCCCAGCGCTTGAGCCTGAGCGAGCTGCGCTCGTAGATCGCCCAGAGCGCGTTTGCATAGTGCACGAGAAACGCGATGAGGAGGAGCGCCGTGCCGGCCCCGCTTCGCCAGGGCTGCATCAGCGTGGTGAGTGCGCTCGTCGCGAGCGGCTCGGAAATCAGCAGGACGCTGTGGGCCGCAAGGTGGCACAGCACGAAAGACAGCAGGACCAGCGCGCTCGCGAGCCGCAGCCTGGCGCGCCACTGCCTCATTCTTTCTCGCTCATGCTGTCGATGATGCGGCGCGCCCAGACCGAGCCGGCGTCGATGTTGAGGTTGTGCATCGGCTGCTCCGGCGCCCCATCGATGGTCCGCTGCTGCGCTTCGACGACTGCGCGGTCCTCTTCGAAGATGCGCGCGTTGGCTTCGCGCAACTGCGTGGTGAGCGATTGATCGCGCAAGCGGTAGTTGCGCACCAGGGTCCAGAAGTACATGCAGGTGTTGGCGGTTTCCGGCGTGATGGTATTGACGACGCGGCCCGTGACGCCGTGGCGGCGGTCGCCCTGGGGAGCGCCGGTGCCGGCGAGCGCCACGCCGACGTCGAGCACGATCGAGCACGGCGCCTCGAAGCGGATGATCTGCCAGCGGTCGACGTTGCCCGGTCTTCCGAGCTGCGTGCGCCAGAAAGGCGGCGCATCGATGTCGAGCATCCATCGCGTGACCGTCACGCTGCGCTCGTCGTGGATAGTGGCCGGCGCGGTCTCGGCGATGGCGCGATGGCCGATGCTGGTCGCGTGCACGAAGGTCTCGTGCGTCAAATCGAGGAGGTTGTCGATCAGCAGGCGATAGTCGCACTTCGCGAACAGCGTCGCGCCGTCGCCTTCCCATTCGGGGTCGGTGTTCCAGTGCAGGTCCGGCACCAGCGCCTCGTCGGCGCGGCCGGGATCGCCTGGCCACACCCAGACCAGCCGGTGCTTCTCGAGCGCAGGAAAGGCACGCACCCGCGCCGAAGGGCTGATCCTGTCCTGCGAAGGCATCCGCGTGCAGCGCCCGCTACCGTCGAAGGCGAGGCCATGGTAGCGGCACACCACGCTATCCGCGTCGACATGGCCCATCGACAGCGGCAGCCGCCGGTGCCAGCAGGCATCCTCCAGCGCGGCAATCGCGCCATCGGGCCTGCGCCAGAGCGCGATTTTTTCGTTGCACACCGTGCGTGCGAGCACGCCGCGCGCATTGACCTCGTGGTTCCACGCGGCGGCGTACCACGCATTGAGCGGGAACGGCCGCGTCATGCGGCGATCGCGGCGAGCTTAGAGCGAACGTCGTCGGGAAGCGCCACGCCCTTCCGCGCCGCCGTGTCGAAGCACACCTCGACCGTCTTCTGCGTCGCGCAATGCGTCATCGAGTCGGATGCGTAGAGCCGCATCTCGTGGCTGTAGCTCTTGGTACCGACGCGCGTCACGGCGCCTTTGATCAGCACAAGCTGGCCGGCGCGGATCTCGTGCAGGAAGTCGATGGTGAGCGTCGCGACCACCGTGCCGAGACCACGCGAGCGGATTTCCTCCAGCGAGAGTCCGGCGAACCCCGGGAAATGCCAGCCGGCCTCGTCGAAGAGCGCGGCGTAATAGCGCACATTCATGTGCCCGTAGATGTCGCACTGCGCGGGCATCACGATGCCGCGATAGAGGTCGAACCATTTCTCCATGGCCCGGATTGTAGGTGGCGGCCGGTAGAATCGACCAGCCATGTCGGACTACGAGATCCGCTTCGAGCCCAGCGCGCGGCGCGTGCGCGTGGAGTTCAACGGCGCCTGGGTCGCCGACTCGCGCCGGGCGCTGGTCCTGCACGAGACGCGACTGCCGCCGGCATATTACTTCCCGCGAGAGGACGTAAAGCTCGACTTCCTGGAGAAGACCCAGCGCGTCACGCACTGCCCGTTCAAGGGCAACGCGAGCTACTGGACGTTGAAGAGCGGCACCGCGATCGCCGAGAACGCGGCCTGGTCGTATGACGAGCCGTACGACGATGCGAGACCCATCCGCGAGTACATCTCCTTCTATCCGAACCGCGTCAGCGCGATCTACGACGGCGATGACGAGATCCCGCAGCTTGCCTTATTGAACAATGCGGACAGCACGAGCCTGCACGCGAACAGCTTGGCCGGCTGGCTCCTCGGCGAAGCATGGAAGGCGCCGGCGCCCGATGCGCTGATGGATGGCTTCTGCCGCTGCCTGCAGAGCTGCGGCGTGCCGATTGCGCGCATGACGATCATTATCCCGACCTTGCACCCGCAGGTTTTTGCCACGGTCTTCGTCTGGCGCGAGGACAGCGGCGTGAAGACGATCTACGAGCCTCACGACATCCTGCACCAGCCGAAATTCAAGGACAGCCCGTTCGCGCAGATTTTGCGCGGCGCCGGCGGCGTGCGAAGGAGGCTCGAGCAGGCCGATGTGAAGCTGGACTTCCCGGTAGTGAGGGACCTGCACGCGGAGAACGCGACCGACTATGTCGCGATGCCGTTCCACTTCGCCGACGGCCAGTTGAACGTCATGTCGATGACGTCCTTCGCCAAAGGCGGTTTCTCGACCTCCGACCTCGGGCGTGTATACGAGGTGCTGCCGGTCCTCGGGCGGCTATTCGAGGTCCATGCCCAGCGTCGCACGGCCGTGACGCTCCTGCAGACCTTCCTCGGCCGGCACACGGGCGCGCGCGTACTCGACGGCCTGGTCAAGCACGGCGACGGCGAGCACATTGACAGCGTGGTGTGGTTCAGCGACCTGCGCGACTCGACGGCGCTCTCGCAATCGATGGAACGCGGCGCCTACCTCGACTACCTGAACCGCTATTTTCATTGCATGGCCGGCGCGATCCTGGAGAAAGGCGGCGAAGTGCTGCGCTTCATCGGCGATGCGGCGCTGGCCATCTTCCCGATCAGCAGCAACTGGGAGGGTGCCACGGGCGCGGCCGAAGCGTGCCGGCGCGCAATCGCTGCCGCGAAGCTCGCCGCCGAGCGCATCGCGGCCGACAACGCGGCGCATCCGCAGCGCGTGCCGATCCGCTACGGCATCGGCCTGCACTTGGGAGAAGTCACCTACGGAAATATTGGCGTGCCTGAGCGGCTCGAATTCACGGTGATCGGCTCCGCGGCCAACGCCGCGGCGCGCGTCGAGAGCATGACGAAGACGCTCGGCAAGAGCCTGGTCATCTCGGCTGCCTTCGCCGACAACTATCCGGGCAAGCTCGAGCCGCTAGGCAAGTTCAAGCTGAAGGACGTCGAGGGCGAGCAGGAGCTTTTTACGCTGCCGTAGAGGACTCACTGTCGGGCTTGCCGGAAGGTTCGGGCAGTACGCCCTTCTGCATCTCCGGCTCGACCGGCAGCTGATCGCCGGTGGGCTCGTCAGGCGCGTGCTGCGGGTGCGGGGTCTTGCGGTCCATGCCGCGTACGCCGCAAGCGACGTGCCCGGATAATTCCGTACCGGGTACGGAACTAGGAGAGCGCTTCCCGGTAGAAGCCGAGCGCCTCCAGCACCGGGCGGTCGCTGATCGAGAACAGGATCGCGTCCTCGTTCCCGGTAGCGGCGAAGTCGTGCTCCGCCCAGGAGGGCAGCGCGACGATGTCGCCCTTCTCCCAGTCGAACGCCTTGCCGTTGATCATCGAGCGGCCCTTGCCCTGCACGACGTGGAAAATGCTCGAGCCGGTGACGCGCTTGGACTTCAGCTTCTCGCCCTTGCGGATCAGTTGCACGCGGCACGACATCGTCGGCAGCACCGGGCCGCCGGTCTGCGCGTGGGTGTACTCGAGCAGGATGCCGTCGTGCGGGCTGCCGTCGTGGTTGCGCAGGTCGTGCAGCGCCTCGGCGGTCTGGTCCCACGAGTAGAGCATGAGCGGCGAGAAAAGCGGGCGCTCCTTGGTCCACGTGGGGGTCAGCTTGCCGTGGCCGTAGAGGGATTTCGAACCGTTCACCGGCTTGTGGTGCGATGCCTTCTGGTCCTGGTGCATCTCGAAGAACGTCGCGTTCAGCGATCGGGTGAGCGGCACGTCCAGGCCGTCCATCCAGACGACCGTTTCATTCGTCTCGTTGCCGTGGTCGTGCCACTGCCACGCCGGCGTGAGGACGAAGTCGCCGGGATGCATGATGACCTTCTCGCCTTCGACGGCGGTATAGGCACCGCGGCCTTCGATGATGAAGCGGATCGCGGCCGGCGAGTGGCGATGCGCGCGCGCGACCTCGCCCGGAAGCAGGACCTGCACGGCGGCGATCAGCGTGTTCGTCGTCGCCCACTGGCCATTCAAGCCCGGATTGAAGAGCTGCATCGCGCGCCGCTCGTCGCCGACCGGCACGGCGGTGGCCGACTGCTTGACCACTTCCTTCAGGAGAGACCATTTCCACTGGTGGGCGACGGCCTCCGGCCGCGGATGCGGCGTCATCTGGCTTGCGATCTCCCACAGCCCCCACATGTGGTTCTGGTGGATGAGCTGGTGGAACGAATCTTCCGTCTTGATGGGCGCGTTCATGCCTGCATTTTACTCCCGCCGTCCTGGTTCCCGGCGCGGATCTTGGCCCACGCCGGGTCGTGGACCTCGAGCATCAGCAAGGCGTCGCGATCGCCGCGGGAAGCCGCGATGCGCAGCGGCATGAGCGGCACCAGCATCTTGGTGAAGCGCGCGACGGCGAAAAGGTTCATGCCGATGATCGCCGCCGGCAGGAAGGCATGCTTGTAGGTGAGCCACGGCGCGAGCAGGAGCGCCGTCAAGCCGACCGCCGACAGCGTGGAGGAAGCGTGACGCGCAATGGCGGGATAGGTGAAGTAGAACCGATAGCGGCTTATGAGGCGGGCCTCGTCCTCGCTGAAGTGGTAGGGAGCCTCGGCGGGCACGACCGGCGCACGCCCGACCTCCGAGATGCGGCGGGCGAGCCACAGCTCGAAGCCGAGCACGACGCCGATATAGACCCACGCCATCGGCTGGGGGCTGAGTGCTGCCCAGCCTGCCAGCAGCAGAATGCCGACGCTGCCGTACGCGCCCAGTGTGCCGCCGGTCGGTGGGTTATTGCGGGATCGGGTAGACGACCATGCAGCGCTGCGAGGCTTCCGGGCAGGCCATCCCGCGGTTCTGCCGGGTGAGCTCGCGGCCGCAGGCCGCAGCACGCGCGCCGCACGAGAGCACGCGCACGCATTCCATGAACGAATCGGACGGCCCGCGGATCGCGAGCGGCGCGGCGCAGTTCGGCTGCGCGGTCTCCCCCGCCTGCATCCAACGCTCGTCGTTGCTGGGCACGCTCTTGTAGAGGTCGGGCGTACGCGCGGTGCTGAGGAGCCCGGTCTCCGCCGGGCTGCGCGACGGGCCGCCCACGGCCTCGACGAAGCCTTTCAGGCTTTCGGCCTCGGCAGCGCAGCGCCCCACCTTGAGCTGCTCGACGAAGTTGTCGAAGAATGCATCGCAATGCCCCGCGGCGAGGTTGAAGCTGAAAGCCGTCGCGAGCGGCGCCTGTACCGCGCCGCGATCGATGTCCTGCGGCAGCGCCGCGATCGGCTGCGACGCCGCGTCGTTCATCGTCGCAAAAGCGGCGGAGAGGATGCTGTTGGCGTCGACGGTGACCGGGGTCGCGATGTAATCGGTCACCGCCTTTGCCGGCGGAAAGCGCGAGAGCACCTGGTCGCGCTCCGGGTCGCGCGGGTGCAGGCCATCGACCGACTCGAAGCGCTGCCGCTCGGTGATCTCGGTGGTCTGCTTCAGGTAGCCGCCGCTCTTGACGTCGATCACGTAGATGGAAAGCGGGACCCTGCGCGTGACCTCGACGTCGGCGATCGTGTACTGGTAATCGGCCATCACGTCCTCGGTCAGCATGCGCGGCGTATTGGCGAGCTGGTCCTGCGCCTGCTTGAGGTTGCCCTTGGCGTTGAGCTGCTTCGCCTGCGAGTAGGCCTCCTTCGCGAGGCCGGCGACGAGCGCGATCGGATCGAGCGTGAAGCTGAAGCCGCCGCCGCTCTCGGCGCGCATCTGCTCCATCTGCTTCTGCTGCACCATGGCCTGCGCATCGAGGTACGCCGGGTTCAGCGCCTGGCGCTCCGAAGACTTGAAGCGCGAAAACTCCTGGCGGCTCGCGCGCGTGGTGCGGTTCATGACCGTCCGGTCGGCGTCCACGAACACGACGACATCGGTCTCGGCGAGCCGCGCCGGCAGCTCGCGCCGCGTGATCTCGCGGATTTCGATCGCCGGCGGCGCCTTGAGCGCGACCGGGAACTCGCCCGACTTCGTCGCATCCTTGGACCAGTAGACGGCGAGCTTCACCGGCAGCATCGCCGGCTCCATGCGTCCCGCGCTGATCTCGCCGATCAGCTTCGCGGCGACCGCGGCAGTGACCTTGCCGCCGGGCACGAGATCGCGATAGCGCGCCTGCATGGCGAGCCGCGCGAGCTCGTCGCGCTGCCGGCCGGTCAGGATCTTGCCGTACGCCTCCTGGAACTTGACGATCTGGTCGGGCGTCGCGGTTTCCAGTCGCGGCTTCAGCGCGAGGTAGCCTGCGGCGATGACTTCCTCCGGCACGTCGACCGGGTAGACGCGCACGAAGGCGGGCCCGCTGAAGTGATCGTATTGGCCGAAGGCCGCGGGCGCGGCCTTCACGTAAACGTCGACCAGCTCGCCCAGCGCGGTGTCGAGCGCGATGAAGCGATCGCTGCGCAGCGTGTCGTCGATGGCGATCGGCAGCGCGCGATAAGCCTCGAGCGCGAGGCGCGCTTCGGAAACCGTGCGGATGACTTTGGACCATTCCAGGATCGGCAGCGCCTGCGCGCCGAGCGCCTTGAGATTCGCTTCGGCGGCGTTCATGCGCGCTTCGTGCGGCGTGTTCACCGCGATCTTCAGGCGCGCGAGCAGCGTCTTGTGGATCTCGGCGTTGTCCCAGAAATAGGAGCGGTTCTCTCCCCAGTAGCGCGCGGCGTCGTCGGGCTGGTTCTTGTCGAGCAATGCTTCGAGGTTCTTGTCGTGCGGCGCGCCGATTCCGCCGACGAAGGCGAGCTGCTGCTGACCCCAGGCGCTCGTGGTCAATGCGATGAGCGCAACGAAAGTAATCGCGCCCCGTTTCGAGACCATGTACTCCCCTTTTCCGCTTCTTAGCCTGCGCGGTCGCTCCCCAGCGACAGATCGCTACGATACCTCAGCTTTCCAGTTCCGTCTGGCGCGCAAGCCATTCTTCCTCGACTTGCGCCAGCTCGCCGCGTATGCGGGCCTGCTCTTCGAGGAGCCCTTGTCGTTTCTGCGGGGCAGCCTCGGCCAGCCGCGACTCGACGCCCGCCATGCGCTCGTTAAGCCTTGTCATGTTCTCTTCGAGCTTCTTGATACGGGTTTGTAAGTTCTTCCGCGAGATTGGCTTCGCCGCGGCCGTTTTGACGGGCGCGGGCGTCGCCGCGGCCTTTTTGCTGCTAAGCAATGCGTCGCGATAATCGTCCAGGTCGCCATCGAAAGCCTCGACGCGGCCCTCGCGCACGATGACCAGCGCGTCCGTAGTGGCTCGCAGCAGGTGCCGATCGTGCGAGACGAGCACCAGCGTGCCCTCGAACTGGGCGAGCGCGACGGTGAGCGCCTCCCGGGTCTCGAGATCGAGGTGGTTGGTCGGCTCGTCGAGCAGCAGCAGGTTCGGCCGCTGCCACACGATCAGCGCGAGCGCGAGGCGCGCCTTCTCGCCGCCGGAGAAGTGCTCCGTCGGGCCGGTCGCCATGTCGCCGGGGAAATTGAAGCCGCCGAGGAAATCGCGCAGCTCCTGCTCGCGCGTCTTCGGCGCCAGGCGCACGAGGTGCCAGAGCGGCGACTGGTCGTCGCGCAGCATTTCCACCTGGTGCTGGGCGAAATAGCCGACCACGAGCCCCTTGTTCATCACGGCGCTGCCGGAAAGCGGCGCCAGCGTCCCGGCGAGCGTCTTGATAAGCGTGCTCTTCCCCGCGCCGTTGATGCCGAGGAGGCCGACACGCTCGCCGGAGCGGATCGAGAGGGTCACGCCCTCCAGCACCGGACGCCCGGCATATCCGGCGACCACGTCTTCCAGGACGACGAGCGGATCGGGCGCGCGCAGCGGCTCGCGGAACTCGAATGAGAACGGCGCCGCGGCGTGCACCGGCGCGAGCTCTTCCATGCGCGCGAGCATCTTCATGCGGCTTTGCGCCTGGCGCGCCTTGGTCGCCTTTGCGCGGAACCGGTCGATGAACGACTGCAGGTGCTCGCGCTCGCGGACCTGCTTCTCGTATTGCGCGGCGGCGAGCTGCAAGCCCTGGGCACGGCTTTCCTCGAAGTCGGAGTAGTTGCCGGTATAGCGGCGGAGCTTGCGCCGATCGATGTGCGCGATGGCCTGTACGACGCCATCGAGGAAATCGCGGTCGTGCGACACGATGATCAGCGTGCCCGGATAGCGCTTCAGCCAGTCCTCGAGCCAGACAATCGCGTCGAGGTCGAGGTGGTTCGTCGGCTCGTCGAGCAGCAGCAAATCCGAGCGGCACATGAGCGCCTGCGCGAGATTGAGCCGCATGCGCCAGCCGCCCGAGAAGCTCGATACCGGGCGATAAAGCTCGTCCGCGGCGAAGCCGAGGCCCATCAGCAGCGCCTCGGCACGAGAGCGGACCGTGTACGCATCCGCATCGCCGAGCGCGCCGTGCGCCTCGCCCATCGCATGGCCGTCGTTGGACGCTTCCGCCGCCGCGAGCTGTTTCTCCAGGTCGCGCAGGGCCACATCGCCGTCGATCGCATAGTCCACCGCCGCGCGCTCGAGCGCCGGTGTCTCCTGCGCGACCTGCCCGATGCGCCAATGCCGGGGCCATTCGACGTCGCCCTTGTCGGCGTGCAGCTCGCCGCGCAGCAATGCGAACAGGCTAGACTTGCCCGAGCCGTTCGCGCCGATGAGGCCGACGCGCTCGCCCGCGTGCACGACGAGGTCGGCGCCTTCGAGGAGCGGCTTGGCGCCGCGCGCCAGGGTGACTTGGGAGAAGCGGATCAAGCACGAATTTTACCGGCTAGCTCTCGCCTTCCTGCTCGTTGCAGCGCCGATCGGTGCAAACGCGCAGGATTTGCGCCAGCGCGTGCAGTCCGTGCTCGATGCGCGCGGCCTGGGCAAGGATGTTCTCGGAATCATTTCCAATGTGCTCGGTCACGAAGGCCGTCCGCCGCCGCGGGTCCCGGCGATCGTCGATCGAGTGTTGCGCGATCCGCTCGCCGGCAGCGATGCGCAGGCGATCTTCGACGCCACGGTGCCGGCCGATCTTTGGCAGTTCGCCGTGGTCGCAGGCACGGCTAGCGATTTCAACACCGTGCTGGACCGCTACATCGCGGCGCTTGCCGAAGCGCAGGCGGAGCTCATGGCCGCGGTCGCGCCGTTCGACGAGGACGGCCTGCTGCGTGAGCTAGGCGAAGGCGTGCCGCCGCCGTACCTCGTGGCTCTCCACACTGCGGTCGACCTCGAGCGCCTGTCTTCGGCGCGCGCGATCTTCGTTGCCGCCACGGCCCGATTCGTTTCCGAGCTGCGCTCACCCGCCGTTCGGTTCCCGCCCGCGCAGAGCTTCGATTCCGCCATCGGCCGCGTCGTGATCGGCAGCGGCGGCGCGGACCAGCATGCGAGCGGCGCGGCCCTGATCATCGATCCGGGCGGGGACGATGTTTATGAGCGCGCGCCGGCCAGGGGCGGCGCGATCTCGGTGGTGATCGACCTCGGCGGCCACGACCGCTACACCGGAAGCGATGTCGCCGTACATGCGCTTTCGGCTATCGTCGATGTCGCCGGCAACGATCGCTACACGACCGGCGACGCCGGGCTGGCCGCCGCGATAGCGGGCGTCTCGCTGCTCATTGACCTCGATGGCGACGACCACTACGAAGCCGGCATCCTCGGGCAAGGCGCCGCCGTCTTCGGCTGGGCCGCGCTCATCGACGGCGCCGGCAACGACCGCTACAACGTCAAGGCTTTCGGGCAGGGCTATGCCGGCACGGCGGGCGTCGGCCTCCTCTGGGACCGCGCGGGCAACGACGTTTACATCGGCGCGGGCCTGCCCGATCCCTTCCAGCGCGAAGGCGGCATCGGGTTCACGCAAGGCGCGGCGTGGGGCCTGCGCGATGGGCTCGGCGGCGGCATCGGCATCCTGCGCGATGACGCCGGCGACGATCGCTACGACGGGCAGATGTTCGCGCAAGGCGCCGGCTACTACTACGCCTTCGGCCTTCTATGGGACCGCGGCGGCAACGACGAGTATTCGGCCGTGCGCTATGCGCAGGGCAACGGCACGCACCAGGCCGCCGCGCTCCTGCACGACGAGAGCGGCAACGACCGATATTCCCTCGCCGGCGGTGTAGGCCAGGGGATGGGGCTCGACCTCGCCGTAGGCGTCCTCATCGACGGCGCGGGCGACGACAGCTATCGCTCCAATTACGTCGCGCAGGGCTCGGGCACCGCCAATGGCTTCGGTCTTCTCGCCGACGAAGCGGGCACCAATACATGGGAGATGGGCGCCGACCCGCGCTCGTGGGGCCACGCGCAATGGCTGCGTGGACTGCCTACCGTCGGCGTGCTGCTGCACGATCCATCGCGCGCCAGCTTTTCACGCACCACTGTGCCGACGCTGGCTGCATACGCCTCGAAGCATGAGATCGAGCCGAGCCCGGAGTGCAAACCCAGCGACGCTGTGCGCGCGGTGATTGCCGATCCCGCGCGCAATCTCGGCAACGAGGCGCTGCCTTGCGCGCTCGAGCTCGCCACCCCGGAGGAAGCGACCCAGTTCTGGACCGCCTTCGACGTCGCGCTCGAGCTGCCGGGCGCGCCTTTCCTGCGCCCGATCACCGTCGCCTTGCAAAGGCGCGCCGGCCCACCGGCGCTGATGCAGCGCCTTGGTGCGCTCCTGCAATCGCATCCGCACTGCGCGCCGCGCGCGCTATGGGCGCAAACCTGGGCTAGCGAGAGCGAAGCACGCGCCGTGCTCGACTCGCCGTGCTGGCGCCTTCAGGCTGCCGCGCGCGAGCGCCTCAAGGCGCTCGGCGTGGCGCCCGCCGTTAACGCTTCAACGCCTGGTTTTCTCCGCGCCGACTAGACCTGGCGCGCGAAATCTTTCACCATCGCCAAATCCATGACACGCCTGCTCGCACTCCTCGCCTTGTGCTGTTCGTCAGCGCTGGCGCAGAAGCCGATCACGCTGATCATCCCCTTCCCGCCCGGCGGCTCGACCGACATCGTCGGGCGTATCGCCGCGGACGGCATGGCGCGCGAGCTCGGCCAGCCCTTCATCGTCGACAACCGCGGCGGCGCAGGCGGTGCGATCGGCGCGAAGGCGATAGCGGATGCGCCGCCGGACGGCTACACGCTCGGGGTAGCGACGGTCTCAACGCACGTCGTGAATCCAGTCGTGCAGAAAGATCTGCGCTACGACGCCTTGAAGGACTTCACCTTCATCAGCCAGATCGCGGCGGTACCGAACGTGCTCGCCATCCATCCTTCGGTGCCCGCCCGCGACGTCGCCCAGTTCATCGACTACGCGAAGCGCAATCCGGGGAAGCTCAACTACGGCACGCCCGGCGTCGGCAGCCTGGGCCACCTGATTGGCGAAACCTTCAAGTACTCGGCCAAGGTCGACCTCATCCACGTGCCTTATCGCGGCGCGGGTCCGGCGCTCAACGATCTCTTCGCCGGACAGGTCCAGCTCATGTTCGACAACCTGCCCTCCTCGCTGCCGCACATCCAGGCCGGCAAGCTGCGCGCGCTCGCCGTCGCTAGCGGCAAGCGCGTCGCCGCGCTGCCGGACGTGCCGACCTTTGCGGAGGCCGGCCATCCGCTGGTCAACGATCCCTCGTGGTTCGGCCTCATTGGCCCGGCCCGCCTTCCCGCCGACATCGTATCGCGCGTGCACGCGGCGCTGATCGCGGCGCTCGGGCGGCCGGAGGTGGCGAAACGACTGGACGCGGCCGCCGCCATCCCGGTCGGCAACTCGCCCGACGCCTTCCGCAAGGCCGTGGCCGATGCGCTCGAGAACACCCGCAAAGTCGTGCGCGAAGCCAACCTCAAGTTCGAATGACGCGCTGGCTCGCCTGCCTTGCCGTACTCGTTTTTGCAGGCGCCGCCGCCGCGCAGCCGTATCCGAGCCGCCCGGTGCGCATCCTGATCGCGTTCGCCGGCGGCGGCCTCGCCGACATCATCGCGCGCACCGTGAGCGAACGCATGTCGCCCGCGCTCGGACAGCCGTTCGTGCTCGAGAACCGGCCCGGCGCGGGCGGCAACATCGCGATGGAAGCCACCGCGCGCGCGGCGCCCGACGGCCACACGCTCCTCATGATCGGGCCGGCGGCCGCGATCAACGGCACGCTGTACCGCAGCCTTTCCTTCAACCCCACGAAAGACCTCGCGCCGATCGGCATCATGGGCTGGGGGCCTTACGCGATGTACGTCAGCGCAACGCTGCCGGTGAACAGCGCCGCCGAGTTCCTCGCCTATGCGCGCGAGCGCGGCGGGAGACTGAACTACGCGTCGGTCGGCGTCGGCAGCGGCGGCCATCTCACCGGCGTGCTGTTCGCGATGGCGGGCGGGCTGCAGATGACGCACGTGCCGTACAAAGGCATCCAGGCGATCGCGCCCGACCTCGTCTCGGGCGAAGTGCACCTGGTGTTCAACGCTTTCGGCGCGCTCAACGCCTTCGTGCAGAACGGCAAGATCAAGCAGCTCGCCGCCACTTCGCCGACACGCCTGCCGCAATATCCCGACGTGCCGACACTGGCGGAGTCCGGACTTCCCGGCTTCGACGCCGCCGGCTGGTACGTCCTCTTCGCACCGGCCGCCACGCCGCGCCCGCTGCTCGAGCGCCTCAATGGCGAATTGCGCAAGGCGATAGCCGAGCGCGACACCGCCGAGAAGATCGAGAAGACCGGCATGCGCCCGGTCTCGCAGACGCTGGACGAGGCATCGCGCTTCCTTGCCGCCGAAACCGATAAATGGGGCCGCGCGGTCAAGGCCTCCGGCGCTACCGCGGACTGATTTACGGTAGATGACCATGGGATTGCCCTGACGGTGG
>DATLDY010000175.1:0-20292 GCA_035525655.1 Burkholderiales bacterium | reverse complement strand
TCACCAATCCGCGCGACATCCCGGGTTTCGTCAAGGAGCTGGCGAAGCACAAGTACACCATCATCAGCGGCGTGAACACGCTCTTCAACGCCCTGCTCAACCACCCGGATTTCGCCAAGCTCGACTTCTCCCATCTCAAGCTCGCGGTGGGCGGCGGCATGGCGGTGCAGAAGGCGGTGGCCGATCGCTGGAAGCAGGTGACCGGCACCACTCTCATCGAGGGCTACGGCCTCACCGAGACCGCGCCCGCGGCAACGGCCAATCCGCTCGACCTCAAGGAATACAGTGGCGCGATCGGCGTGCCGATGCCCTCGACCGACATCGAGCTGCGCGACGACAACGACAAAGCGGTCGCGCTCGGCGAGCCGGGCGAGATCTGCATCAAGGGGCCGCAGGTCATGGCGGGGTACTGGCAGCAGCCCGAGGAGACGGCAAAGGTGCTCGGGGCCGACAACTACCTGCACACCGGCGACATCGGCGTGATGGACGCGAAGGGGTTCATCCGGATCGTGGACCGCAAGAAGGACATGATCGTCGTGTCCGGCTTCAAGGTGTTCCCGAACGAGATCGAGCAGGTGGTCGCCATGCTGCCCGGCGTGCTCGAGTGCGCCGGGGTCGGCGTGCCTGACGCGCACTCCGGCGAGGTGCCCAAGGTCTACGTCGTGAAGAAGGACCCGCAGCTCACCGAGCAGGACGTGCTCGAGCACTGCAAGCGCGAGCTCACCGGGTACAAGCGTCCGAAGGCCGTCGAGTTCCGCGCCGAGCTGCCGAAGACGAACGTCGGCAAGATCCTGCGCCGCGCGCTGCGCGAGGAGCGCAAGGCCGCCTAGCGCGGCCCCTTGAGCACCAGGCGCGTCGTCGCGCCGGCTTCCAGCCGGGAACGCTGCGTGATCATCGGCACATAATCGCCGCGCGCCCACAGCAGCGCGAAGTCCCGATAGTGCGGCGAGAGAGGATTGCCCGACTGACCGCCTGGATGGATGAAGACGGAGGCTTCCGGATCGGCGAGGTCGTATACCGCGCGCAAGCTGGCAGCGTGGCGGTTCGCAAACGGCTCGGCATCGTCGGCGAAGTCCATGCGGCCGACGTTCACGGTGTACGAGTCTCCACCAGTCGGTACTGCGATGTCGAAGTACGGCCGCAGCCAGGCGCTGCGCGACAGCGGCCGATGGCGCAGGCGGGCTTCGTGCGCTGCCCCCCACCGCCAGCCCGCCGCGTCGTTGCCATATCGCCCGCGCAGGTCGGCGAGCGCCTTCTCGAGCGCCGAGCTCAACACGTCGTCGCAGGATTCCACGCGGCGGGTGCGCACGTCGTCGCACCAGCGTGCCTGTCCATCCTTGTCTGCGAGCACGTTGGAAAGGAAGGCCGCTTGCTCACTCCAGGCGCCGCGAAAGGCGCCGCCAAGCTCGTCGGCATAGACCGCGCGCGAGAATTCGCGCCACCACGCCGCGAAAATCAGCGGCTCCGCCCGCTCGGGCGACATGGTGCCGTCCCACGCCGCAACCCATTTGAGGGCTTCGCGGGCTTCGGGACTCCCGCCCTGAATGCCGGTCATGCGCGGCAAGAGCTCGCGCACCGGGAGCGACACGACGTCCATCTGCATGCGTGCAAAGCTCGAACGGTCGTGCTTGACCTGGGTATCCAGCAGCGCATCGATGCGCTGCGCGCGGTACGGTGCCGCCCATTCCGCGCTGATGTGGTAACGATAGCCCGGCGGCACGATCTTCTGGTTTGCCGTGACCAGCTTGGCGCTCGCCGGATTGAAGGCGCGAGGCAGGTCCTCGAACGGTATATAGCCCGTCCAGTCGTAGCCCTCGTCCCAGCCCGGAGCGGGAGCGAGGCCTTTGAGGAGGTTCGCCGCCTTGCGAATCGGAATGCGGCCCGGCGCAATGAAGCCGATGTTGCCCTCCACATCGGCATAGCTCAAGTTCTGCTGCGGCGCGTGGAATTCGCGCAGCGAGGCGGTGAATTCGCCCCAGTTGCGCGAACGCGGTATTTTGAAAACCGCGGCGAGGGATGCATCGTCTTCGGCGAGCGCGGTCCAGGCGAAAGCTAGCGCGTGGCCGCGAGGAATGGCGTCGAGCGCGTTTTGCACGACGTCTGAAATGACAGGGCCATGGCGTGAGACGCGCACCGTGAGCACTTCATCCGCGGCGCCTTTCACCTTTATCGTTTCCCGCAAGGTGACGAACGCGACCGGTCCCTGCGGCGTGAGATAGCGGCCAGCGGCGTCGATTTTTTCAAGATACAGGTCCTGCACATCGGGTCCCGTATTGGTGGCGGCCCAGGCAATGCGCTCGTTTCGTCCCAGGACGACGCCCGGCACACCGGGCAAGGTGGCGCCAATCGCATCGAGCCCCGGCGCATGCAGATGCGCGAAGTACCAGATCCCCGGTGCCGTGAGGCCGAGATGGGGATCGTTGGCGAGCAACGGCTTGCCGCTGGTACTGCGTGCGCCCGAGACCGCCCAGCTGTTCGATGCGCCGACGAACCGCTCGCTCGCCGAAAGCTGCGGTGGCTCTCGTTCGAGCGCACCATAGAAGTCGCGCAGCTCTGGCAGCGCCACGGGCGCGTCGCCAGGGTAGGGCGGCAGGAATTCCTGGATCGCGGCCGTGGGCAGCCGTCGCGCGAGCTGCAGGCGAAGGAGCTCGCGGCGCCAGTTGCCGCCGAGATCCCACGCCACCATCTTCGCCCATGCCGCTGAATCGACGGCGCTCCACGCTTGCGGCTTCACGCCGAAAATCCAGAACTCGATGGGCAGTACCGGGTGGGTGTTCAGAAAAGCGTTCACACCGCTCGCATAAGCATCGAGGAGGCCGCGCGTCTCGGCGTCGAGCCGCGCGACATTGGCTTCCGCCGCGCGGCGGATGCCCACCGTGCGCAGGAACCGGTCCGTTTCGAGTGCGTTCGGGCCAAGCGCCTCGGCCAGCCGGCCCGAAGCGATGCGCCGATTCATCTCCATCTGCCACAGGCGATCCTGCGCGTGGACGAAGCCGAGCGCGAAATGCGCGTCGCGCTCGGATTGCGCAAAGATGTGCGGGATGCCGTGCGGATCGCGCAGCACTTCGATCGGGGCAGCCACGCCGGAAATTTGCATCTCGCCGGCCACACGGGGGAGGGATAGGCGCAGGTAGGAATAGGCCCCCATCGCGCCCGCGCCGGCGAGCAGCAGGACGGTTAAACCCGCCTTGATAATGGTCTGGACGGCTCGATGCGGCACTGCGGCAATTCTGTTATAAGCAATGGGTTAGGACAACCGCGGAGTGTGGATGCTGTATAGCCTTTACGAGGCGCAACACTTGGCGCTGGCGCCGATGCGCCTGATGGCGGAATGGTCCCGCGGCTGGTTCGGCCACCCCTTCAGCCCTTTCGCCCATTGGCCGATGTCGCGCCGCCTCGCGGCGTCGAGCGATCTGTTCCTGCGCGTCACCGAGCGCTACGAGAAACCGGAATGGAATATCCCGGGGGTCGAGATCGAAGTCGCGCTGCAAAAGCCGTTCTGCGACCTGATCCATTTCAAGCAGGCCAAGCCGAAGAAGCACAAGGTCCTGGTCGTCGCCCCGCTCTCCGGACACCACGCGACGCTGCTGCGTGACACGGTGCGCGCGCTCCTTGCGGAGCACGACGTGTGGATCACCGATTGGGTCAATGCCCGGAACGTGCCCCTCTCTGAAGGGCCTTTCCACCTCGACGACTACGTGGAGTACGTTCGCGACTGGATCACGCTCCTCTCACCCGGCGTGCACGTGATCTCCGTTTGCCAGCCGACAGTGCCGGTACTCGCCGCCGTGTCGCTGATGGCGTCGAACCGCCAGGCGCAGCCGCTCACCATGGTGATGATGGGCGGTCCGATCGACGCCCGGCGCAGCCCGACCGCGGTCAATAACCTCGCGCGCCGCAAGCCCTATTCATGGTTCGAGCAGAACGTGGTCGAGCGCGTGCCGGCGAAGTATCCCGGATACATGCGCCGCGTGTACCCCGGCTTCCTGCAGCACATGGGATTCGTCGCCATGAATCCCGACCGGCACGTCAACGCCCATTGGGAATACTTCAACCATTTGATGCTCGGCGACGGCGAGTCGGCAGATGCGCACCGGCGCTTCTATGATGAATACAACGCGGTTCTGGACTTGCCGGCGGAGTATTACCTCGATACGGTCAAAACCGTATTCCAGGATTTCGCATTGCCGAAGGGCCGCATGTTCGTGCGCGGAGAGCCGGTGCGCCCTCAGCACATCCGCGAGTGCGCGCTCCTCACCATCGAAGGCGAGCTCGACGATATCTCGGGCAACGGGCAAACCGAGGCGGCGCATGCCCTGTGCCTCAACATCCCCCGCGAGCGGCGCACGCATTTCGTCGCGCCCGGCGTTGGCCACTACGGCATCTTCTCCGGGCGGCGCTGGCGCGAGGTCGTATTTCCCCAGGTGCACGACTTCATCGCGCGTCACAGCTCGTATCGCGATCCTTCCGCACCCATTACCGCGCGCTCGATCACGCCGCGCGGAAGGTTGGGCGCGAAGAGCTCGATGAATTCGTAGGCGTAGCGTCGCAGGTAGGCGTGCCGCTTGATGCCGAGGCGCGTCGTGCTCGACTCGAACAGATGGCTGGCATCTATGGCGCGCAGGTTCACGTCGCGCTTGGGGTCAAAGGCCATCTTGGCCAGGATGCCGACGCCGAGGCCGAGCTCGACATAGGTTTTGATCACGTCGGAGTCGAGCGCCGTCAAAACGACGTTCGGGTGCAGGCCGCGGTTCTCGAATGCCTTCTCGACCAGCGAGCGATTGGCGTAGGCGAAGTCGTAGGTCACGATCGGATGCTCGACCAGCCTCTCCAGTGTCAGGGGGACCCCCTTCAGCAGGGGATGCCTGGGCGGCACCACGACGCAGCGGTTCCACTGGTAGACCGGCATCGAGACGAGCTCGGGATATCCCGCGATCGCCTCCGTCGCAACGCAAAGATCCGCTTCGCCCGTGAGCACCTGCTCGCAGATCTGCGTCGGATTTCCCTGATGGATGACGAGCTTGACCTTCGCATAGCGCTGCTTGAACGCCGCAACGGCCTTCGGCAGCGCATAGCGCGCCTGCGTGTGCGTTGCCGCTATGGTCAGCGTGCCGATCTGGTCGTTCGCAAACTCCTCGCCGGCGCGGCGCAGGTTCTGCGCTTCCGAGAGGATCCGCTCGGCAATCGCCACAACCGCTTTTCCCGGCTCCGTAACCGAGACCAAACGCTTGCCGTGGCGGACGAACACCTGCACCCCGAGCTCGTCCTCCAGCGCGCGGATCTGCTTCGACACGCCGGGCTGCGAGGTGTGCAGGGCGTGCGCGGCCTCGGATACGTTGAGCCCGCGACGCACGACCTCGCTCAGGTAGCGCAGCTGCTGGAGCTTCACGTCTTATACCACATAAGAATAACATTCTAACGCAATAGTCTTTGAAAGAATAAGGGCGCCTCCTAGCATTCGGGTGATGGAGCCCGGCGTACTCGCGCTTGTCGTCATTACCTTCGTTGCCGCCTTCGTCAACGGCGCGCTTGGTTACGGTTTTTCTTCTCTTACGGTGCCCGTCGGCCTGGTGTTCTTTGCCAACCGCGTGCTCAACCCCGCGCTCGTGCTGGTCGAGGTATTCATCAACCTGTACGTATTGGCGATCAATCGCAGCGCGATCCGTGCGGTGTGGAAGCGCGTGTGGCCGATCATCCTCGGCCTCGCCCCCGGGGTTGCCCTCGGCAGCTACTTGCTCGCCTCGCTTCATCCTGACTGGTTGAAGCTGGTCACCTACTGCCTGCTGCTGCCTCTCATCCTCATTCAGGCGGCCGGCATCCGACATCCCATTCGGGCGGAGCGGGCTGTCGGCGTGCCGTTTGGCGCCGGCCTCGGATTTCTTTATTCGGTGACGACGATCTCCGGGCCGCCGCTTGCCGTGATGTTCAACAACCAGGGGCTGGTGAAGCACGAGTTCCGCGCCGGATTGGCGCTGATCCGAGTCGCGGAATCCTGCTTGACCGCATTTGCCTACTACCAGCTCGGGCTCTTCACGACCGAGGCGATGCAGGTCGGCTCTTGGATCGTGCCGAGCGTGCTGCTGGGCATTCCGCTCGGCGCCTGGGCGATCCGTCGCATGGAGGCGGAAACGTTCCGGCGCATTTGCATGAGCTTCGACGTCTGGGTGGTCGGATTCGGCCTGTCGCGCACACTTCTCGCGCTCAAGCTGGCGCAATCGCCGATGGCCTATAGCGCGATGGCGATCGCCGGGGCGGTGGATCTCGTCCTCCTCTTCACGTTCTTCAAGGCGCGGCGCAGCACGCTCGCCGCGGCCTGAGATGTACGTCTACGACGAGATCGATCAGCGCCTGGTTGATGAGCGGGTAGCGCAGTTCCGCGACCAGACGCGGCGCTTCATGGACGGCAAGCTGGCCGAAGACGAGTTCCGCGCATTGCGCTTGCGCAACGGGCTTTACATCCAGCGCTATGCGCCGATGCTGCGCATCGCGATCCCGTACGGGCTGCTTTCGGCGCGGCAACTGCGCAAGTTCGCCGATATCACGCGGCGCTTCGACCGCGGCTACGGCCATTTCTCCACGCGCCAGAACCTGCAGCTCAACTGGCCGAAGCTGGAGGAAGTGCCGGAGATCCTCGCCGAGCTTGCGTCGGTGCAGATGCACGCCATCCAGACCTCGGGCAACTGCGTGCGCAACGTGACCACCGATCATTTCGCCGGCGTGGCGCCCGACGAGGTTGTCGACTCATTCGTCTGGTGCGAGCTCATCCGCCAGTGGTCGACATTCAATGCCGAGTTCAGCTACCTGCCGCGCAAGTTCAAGATCGCCGTCAACGGCGCGGTGAACGACCGTGCGGCCACCTATGTGCACGATATCGGCCTGCACGCCACGCGGCGCGACGGCAGAGTCGGCTTCAAGGTGATCGTCGGTGGGGGCCTCGGCCGTACGCCGCTCATCGGACAGGTGATCCGCGAATTCCTGCCGTGGCAGCACCTGCTCACCTACCTCGACGCGATCCTGCGCGTCTATAACCGGTTCGGCCGCCGCGACAACATCCATAAGGCGCGCATCAAGATCCTGCTCAAGGAGCGCGGCATGGAGCGCTTTCGTGCCGACGTGGAGGCCGAGTGGGCGCATCTCAAGGACGGCCCGGCTACGGTGAGCGCCAAGGAGATCGCGCGCATCGAGGAGCGCTTTACGCGCCCGGCGTACGAACGGCTCAGCGGCACGGCGGTGCCGTATTCCGCGCCCGGCTTCGACGCCTGGCGCAAGCGCAACGTCCATCCGCACAAGGTGCCGGGCTACTGCGCCGTCACGCTGTCCTTGAAGAAGACCGGCGTGCCCCCCGGCGATGTCACCGCCGACCAGATGGACGCGATCGCTCGCCTGGCGGAGCTTTTCTCGTTCGCCGAGCTGCGCGTGTCGCACGAGCAGAACCTGATCCTCGCCGACGTGCGCGAGGACGAGCTGCCCGAGCTGTGGCGCGAGGCGAGGGCGCTCGGCCTCGCGACGCCGAACATCGGCCTCATCACCAACATCATCGCGTGTCCCGGCGGCGATTTCTGCGCCCTCGCCAACGCCAAGTCGATCCCGGTGGCGCAGGCGATCCAGGAGCGCTTCGACGACCTCGACTACCTCCACGACATCGGCGAGCTCGACCTCAACATCTCAGGTTGCATGAACGCGTGCGGCCATCATCACATCGGCCACATCGGCATCCTCGGCGTCGATAAGCACGGGGAAGAGTGGTACCAGGTGGAAATCGGCGGTAACCAGGGCGAAACGCGCCCGGGGGCGCTTCCCGCCCTCGGCAAGGTAATCGGCCCGTCCTTCGCGCGAGCCGAGGTTCCGGCGGTGGTAGAGGACCTGATCGATTGCTACCTCGAGCGCCGAGACAGCGAGCACGAGCGCTTCATCGACGTCGTGCAGCGCATCGGCATCGAACCCTTCAAGGAAAAAGTTTATGGCAACGCTAATCAAAGGCAGGCAGGTCGTCGCAGAGAGCCCCTCGTCGCCTGACGGGGAGGTCGTGCGGCTCGAGCCTACGGACGACCCGGCGAGCATCGTCGCGCGCCTGCCCGGCGCGGCGCGGGTCGAAGTGCACTTCCCGAAGTTCGGCGACGGACGCGGCTTCTCCATCGGGCGCCTGCTGCGCGAGCGCCACGCCTACCAGGGTGAGCTGCGCGCCGTCGGCCATATCACGCGAGACCATCTGCTTTACCTCGAGCGCTGCGGCTTTGACGCCTTCGAGCTACGCGCGGGCGAGGACCCGGTGGAGGCGCTCGCCGGCTTCGAGGCATTCAGCGCGAGCTATCAGCGCTTCTCATGATCGCCGCACTGGAAAACGTCCTCGTCAGCATCGCCGCGCATCACTCGCCCGCGGTGCTGGCGAACAGTCTGTCCGTGGAGGACATGCTCCTCACCGAGGTGATCGCGCGTCTTCGGCTGCCGATCGGCGTCTTCGTCCTCGACACCGGGCGTTTGCACGCCGAGACAGTTGCCCTCGTGGCGCAGGTCGAGGAGCGCTACGCCATAGATGTCGAAATCTTTGCGCCGCGGGCCGCTGCGGTGGAAAACTACGTCCAGGTGTATGGGCGTGACGCGTTTTATCGCAGCCTGGAGCTGCGCCATTCGTGCTGCGACATCCGCAAGGTCGAGCCGCTCAAGCGCGCACTGGGCGGCAAGCGTGCGTGGATTACCGGGCAGCGCCGTGAGCACTCGGCCGGGCGGGCCGAGCTCGCCGAGCGCGAGTTCGATGTCGCGCACGGATTGGTCAAATTCAACCCGCTGGCGACGTGGACGGAAGGTGCGGTCTGGGATTACGTCCGCTCGCACCACGTTCCGTACAACCGCCTCTATGACGAGGGATACCGCTCGATCGGGTGCGCGCCCTGCACGCGGCCGGTGCTTCCGGACGAGGAGGTCCGCGCCGGCCGCTGGTGGTGGGAGTCGGCGGAGCAGAAGGAATGCGGGCTGCATCGCAAGGTGACGGCATGAACGCACCGCTCGCCAGGATGGTGGTGCGCGACCACCTCGACTGGCTCGAATCGGAGGCCCTCTACATCCTGCGAGAGGTCGCCGGCCAGTGCCAGAACCCGGTGCTGTTCTTCTCCGGCGGCAAGGATTCCATCGTGCTCCTGCGCCTGGCCGAGAAGGCCTTCCGCCCAGGTCGCTTCCCGTTCCCGCTGCTGCATATCGACACGGGGCACAATTTTCCCGAGGTGATCGCATTCCGTGACCACCGCGTGGCAGAGCTCGGCGAGCGCCTGATCGTTCGTTCGGTCGAGGACTCCATCCGCCGCGGCACCGTGCGCCTGCGCGCCAAGGGCGATAGCCGCAATGCCGCCCAGTCGGTCACGCTCCTCGAGGCCATCGGGGAGCTCGGCTTCGACGCCGCGATCGGCGGGGCGCGACGCGACGAAGAGAAGGCGCGCGCCAAGGAAAGGGTGTTCTCCGTGCGCGACGAGTTCGGCCAGTGGGATCCGCGCAATCAGCGTCCCGAGCTGTGGAGTCTCTATAACGCGCGCGTTCATCCGGGCGAGCACGTCCGCGTATTTCCGATCAGCAATTGGACTGAGCTCGACGTCTGGCAGTACATCGAGCGTGAGCAGCTCGAAGTGCCGGCAATCTATTTCGCGCACCACCGCCCGGTCGTGCGTCGCCGCGGCCTGCTCGTGCCGGTTACGCCGATTACGCCGCCGCGACCTGGCGAAGCAGTGGAGGAGGTCTCGGTGCGATTTCGCACCGTGGGCGACATCAGCTGCACTTGCCCGGTCGAATCGAGCGCGGCGGATTTGCCGTCGATCATCGCGGAGACGATGGTCGCCCGGCTGACCGAGCGCGGCGCGACGCGCATGGACGACCAGACGTCGGAGGCGTCGATGGAGCGGCGCAAGAAGGAGGGCTATTTCTGATGCAGCCGCTGCGCTTCGCGACCGCGGGTAGCGTCGATGACGGGAAAAGCACGCTCATCGGGCGGCTGCTTTATGACTCGCGCGCCATCCAGGAAGACCAGCTGGCTGCTGTCGAGCGTGCGTCGGTGCGCCGCGGCGCGGCACAGATCGACCTCTCCCTTCTTACCGATGGCCTCGAGGCGGAGCGCGAGCAGGGCATCACCATCGATGTCGCGTACCGTTATTTCGCCACGCCGAGACGCAAGTTCATCATCGCCGACTTGCCCGGACACGAGCAGTACACGCGCAACATGGCGACCGGCGCCAGCAATGCCGATGCGCTGGTCCTGCTCGTCGATGCGAAGAAAGGCCTGCTCCCGCAGACGCGCCGGCACCTGCTGATCGCGCGCCTGCTCGGGCTGCGGCAGGTCGTAGTGTTCGTCAACAAGATGGACGCTGTCGGCTATGAGCGCGCCGCCTTCGCGCGTGTTCGCGAGGCGCTCATCGCATTCGCCGCGCCGCTGGATTTGCAACGTCTGGAAGTGATTCCGGGATCCGCGCTCAACGGTGACATGGTGGTCCAACGGGGCGATGCACTTCCCTGGTACGAGGGACCCACGCTCCTGGAGACGCTGGAGGGCCTCAACGCGGCCGCTGAGGCCGCCGCGGCGGGACCGTTGCGCTTTCCCATCCAGCTCGTGTCGCGTCCGCAAGGCGATGCCGCTCGCGGCTACATGGGCCGCATCGAGTCCGGGCATCTTCTCGCCGGCACGGAGGTGCTGGCGCTTCCCTCCCGCCGGCGAACGCGGGTGCGGCAGATCCTGGTGCACGACAAGGAGCGCGAGCTTGCCCTGGCCGGCGACTCCGTGACCGTGGTGCTGGCCGACGATATCGATCTGGCGCGCGGCGATTGCCTCGCCGATCCGACGGCGCCGCCCCGTGAAACGCGCTCGCTCGAGCTCACCCTCATCTGGCTAGGCGCGGAGCCATTGCGGCCTGGCGGCCGATATCTGTTGCAGCAGGCCTCGCGGCGCACGCCGGCGAAGATTGCCGCCGTGACGAGCCGGCTCGACATCCATACCCTGCACCAGGGTGCCGCGGACGGCGAGGTCGTCATGAACGACGTGGTGCGTGCGCGGCTTACGCTTCAGGCGTCGCTCTTCGTCGATCCATATGAATCCGTGCGAGCGACAGGCGCAATGATCCTCATCGACGAGGCGACCAACCAGACAGTGGCCGCGGGGCTCGTGCCGTGAGCGGAACCGTTTATCTCGTCGGCGCCGGGCCGGGCGCTACCGACCTCCTCACGGTACGCGCGGCCCGGCTGCTCGGTGAGGCGAATATCGTCTTTCACGACGCCTTGGTTCCCGCCGATATCCTCGCGCTCGCGGCTCGGGCGGAGACGGTGGCGGTCGGCAAGCGTTGCGGCCGGCACTCGACCGCCCAGCGCTTCATCAACAAGCGGCTCGCCGATGCGGCGAAGGTGCATCGCATCGTGGTGCGGCTGAAAAGCGGCGACCCCATGCTGTTCGGCCGTGCCCAAGAGGAACTCGACTACCTCCGGGCGCGCGCCATCCCGGTGGAGATCGTGCCCGGCGTCACCGCGGCGCTCGCGGCGGCCGCGCACGCCGGCGTGTCACTCACTCAGCGCGGACTCGCGCGCAGCGTCGCATTCGTCACGCCGCGCGTGGGCGACGGAGCAGCGCCCAGCAGCTGGCATGACGTCGTCCTCGCTGCGGATACTGCGGCGATCTACATGGGTGCGGGGGATGCTGCGAGCACTGCGCAATCGCTCATTGCCGCTGGCAAGCGCGCGAGCACGCCGGTGCTCGTGATCGAGAGCGCATCACAGGCCAGTGCAAAGGTGCTGAGCGGTACGCTGGCAGAGCTGCCGTCGCTGTCAGCGCAGCTCGGCGCCGGTCCAGCCGTGATCCTGCTCGGCGAGGTGCTTAGGCCGGTCGTGGCCGTTGCGCAGCGGCCCACCCGGCGTAAAGCCCAAGCACGATGAACCACACGAGCGACCAACCGGCAATCGAAAGCCCGAGAAATTTCCAGTCCACGACCGCGCACTCGCCGCTGCCGTAAAACAGCTTCTCAAGCGTCCGTCCAAGCGGCAGGTTGTTCAGCATGAAGAAAAGATCCGGCCCGCACTGCGGGACTTTGTCGGCCGGAAGGTGCTGCAGCCAAACCTGCCTGCCCGCCGTGGCGGCGCCGCCGAGCGCGAAAAGCGCAATGAGCGACGAATAGCCCAACGCGCCGCGCCCGCGCGGACCATGCAGTGCCGCGACGATGAAAAGCACCAACACTGCATAGAAAAACCCGCGCTGGACCATGCACAGTGGACAGGGCTCGAGGCCCTGGACGTATTGCAGGTAGTACCCGAAGCCAAGGAGCCCGATGCAGACGAGCGCTCCAAGGCCGAAGGTGAGCCGCCGGTTGCGAATGTGCTCCATCACGCGGCGCCCGCCGGCACGACGCGTGCGGTGGCCTCTCCAAATCCGATCGTCGCGTAGCCGTCGCGCGCGCAGCAGCCGCGCTCGATCACCTCGTCACCATCTTCCACGAACGTGCGAGCTTCGCCGCTCGCGAGCTGCAGCGGGTTCTTTCCTCCCTGCGTGAGCTCCATCAGGGAGCCGAGCGAATCCGCGCTGGGACCCGAAATCGTGCCGGAGCCGAGCAGGTCGCCTGGCTTGAGGTTGCAGCCGTTGGACGTCTGGTGCGCCACGATCTGCGCGAGGGTCCAGTACGACTCGCGGAAGCTCGCCCGCGAAAGGCGGGCCGCAGCGGTCATCTTCGGGGTGCGTAGATGCATCTCGATGTCTATGGCGTAGCCGCCCTCTTGTTGGTCGCGCTCGTCCAGCAAGTACGGCAGCGGTTTAGGGTCTTGCGCCGTGCGGGTGAAGGCCGCGCAGCGATAGGGCTCCAGCGCATCCAACGTTACAACCCAAGGGGAAATTGTGGTTGCAAAGCTTTTAGCGAGGAACGGTCCGAGCGGCTGGTATTCCCAAGCTTGCAAGTCGCGGGCCGACCAGTCGTTGAGGAGCACCACCCCGAATACGTGATCGAGCGCCTGGGAGATTGGCACCGGGCGGCCGAGAGCGTTGCCGCGCCCGGCGATGAAACCGAGTTCCGCTTCGTAATCGAGCCGCGTGCTCGGCATGACGACCGGCGCCGCCGCATCCGGCGCCTTGACCTGGCCCGCGGGCCGCCTCACCGGCGTACCGGATACGACGATCGAAGAGCTGCGCCCGTGGTAACCGATCGGTATCCACTTGTAATTCGGCAGCAGCGGATTGTCCGGCCGCAGGATGCGGCCGACGTTCGTCGCGTGATGGATGCCGGTATAGAAGTCGCTGTAGTCCCCGACCGCAACTGGAAGGAAAAGCTCGGCGCGCTTCACCGGCACCAGGTTTTTCTGCAACCGCTTGTACTGCTTGTTGCCGATCGCGAGCGCTCGAGAGATTTCCGCGCGCAATTTACGCAGCTGCGCACGCCCCAACCGGGCGAGCCCGTTCAGTGTCGGGCCGGTACGAATGCCGAATGCTGCAAGATCGACGATCTGGTCGCCGATCGCCACGCCGCCGCGCGGGGGCTCCTTGCGACCTTTGCGCCTGAAGACGCCGAACGGCAGGTTCTGGATTGGAAAATCGCAGCTCGGAGCGTTCGCCGACTCGACCCAGCTTTTCAGATCCGGATCGTGCGTGCGGTCGAGCTTCATTTGTATAGTTTTCTGAAACCGGACCATACGGCGTCGTAGTCGTTTTGCAGCTCACGCGCATTCATCGCGAAGCGCGTGGGCTGGAACACATGGCGCGATTCCCACATGAACGCGAGGCTGCCTTCGAGCTTGTGCGGCTTGAGCTCGGCGCTGCTCGCCCGCTCGAAGGTGGCGAGGTCGGGGCCGTGAGCCGACATGCAGTTGTGGATGGACACGCCGCCGGGGCGAAACCCCTCCGCCTTTGCGTCGTACGTACCCTGAATGAGGCCCATCAGCTCGCTCATGACGTTGCGGTGGAACCACGGCGGGCGGAAAGTGTTCTCCGCGACCAGCCAGCGCGGCGGAAACACGACGAAGTCGCAGTTGGCGACGCCGGCCTGGCCGGAAGGCGACGTGAGCACCGTAAAGATCGACGGATCCGCATGGTCGAAGCTCACGGTGTTGATCGCCATGAAGCGGGCAAGGTCGTACTTATACGGAACGTAGTCGCCATGCCAGGCGACGACGTCGAGCGGCGAATGCGCGAAGTCGCTCGTCCAAAGGCCGCCCATGAACTTCGTCACCACCTGGCACTTTCCTTCATCCTCGAAGGCCGCGACCGGCGCCATGAAATCGCGCGGCTGCGCCAATCCTTGGGAACCGATCGGGCCGAGCTCCGGAAGGCGGAAGCTCGCGCCGTAGTTCTCGCAAACGTAGCCGCGCACGGCCTTTTCCGCGGGATCGGCCTTGAACTTCATGCCGCGCGGCACGACGGCAATCTCGCCGGGTCGGACCTCGATCCTGCCGAGCTCGGTGAAAAGAACCAGCGCGCCTTCCTGCGGAACGAACATCAGCTCGCCGTCGGCGCAGTAGAAGTAGCGAGCCTCCATCGGTCGATTGGCGCGATAAACATGCACGGCGAGCCCGCTCTGCGCCGCCGGCGCGCCAGAACCTGCAAGCGTGGCGAGCCCGTCGATGAAGTCGGTCGGCTTGGTCGGCAGCGGGAACGGATCCCAGCGCAGCCGGTTCGGCGGCGTCTCCACCTCATCGAATGGGCCCGAGCGCACGAGCCCGTTCGCCATGCGCTTGTAGGGCCCATGCATGGCCGAAGGCCGCAGCTTGTAGAGCCACGTGCTCTGGTTGTCGGCGCGCGGCACGGTAAATGCCGTACCGGAAAGCACTTCGGTATACAAACCGCGCGGCGCGCGCTGCGGCGAGTTGCGGCCGATCGGCAGCGCGCCCTCGACCGCCTCGGTGGAGAACGTATTGCCAAATCCCGATTGATAGCCGAACGCGGCGCGCGTTTTCGTCGCACGCTTCACTTTTGCATTGACGCTCATGTCCATGGGATGCCCTCCGCGTTGCATCTTAAGGCGGATTTTCTGGCAAAGTGCAGCCCCGGGAGGAATGGACATGTCGATGGATAAGGTTCTGGCCGTTTTGGCGACGCTGCTCCTGAGCGCGGCGCCCGCCTTCGCGCAGCAGAAGCACGAAATGAAGCTCGCCTATTTCGTAGGCGACCAGCACGCGATGTCGCAGTGGCTGATCAAGTGGTCGGAAGAGCTGGAGAAAGGCTCCGGGGGGCGCCTGGTGGTCAAGCGCTTTCCGAGCGCGCAGATGGGACCGACGCCGCAGCACTACGATTTCGCGCGCACCGGGCAGGCCGACGCGTCGTGGTTCCTGCACGGCGGCACGCCGGGGCGCTTCCCGCTGACGGAAATCGTCAACCTTCCTTTCATGGTGGGCAGCGCGGAGATCGGCACGAAGGTGCTGAACGACCCGGGGCTGCGCAGCAAGTACCTGGATGCCGAACACAAGGGGCTCAAGATCCTGATGCTCTTCACTCACCAGCCCGGCGGACCGCATACGACGAAGAAGGCAATCCGCACACTCGACGACTTCAAAGGCCTGCGCCTGCGCTTCGCCTCACCCACGGTGCGCGACCTCGTCGCCGCGCTTGGCGCCACACCGGTGGGCGTTCCGCCCACCGAAATCGCCGAGCAGCTGCAGAAGGGCACCATCGACGGCGCCTTCATGGACTACGGCGGTGTCGGCATCGCCTTCAAGCTGGGCGGCATCGTCAGGCACTCGACGGAGCTTTACGCCTACGTGACGAGCTTTGGCATCGGCATCAACGAGGACTTCTGGGGCAAGCTGCCGGCGGACCTGAAGAAGCTCATGATCGATACGACCACGGGGAAGGAAGCCGAGGTCGGGCGTGCCTGGGACGGGCTAGACGTACCCGGCAAGAAGGCCGTCGTCGATGCCGGCGGCGAAGCGATTCGCTTTGCGCCGGCCGAGATGGAGAAGGTGCGCAAAATCGGCGCGCAGGTTTCCGAGACCAAGATCAAGGAGTACGAAGCCAAGGGGATGCCCGCGCGCGCCGTGTATACGATGATGCGCGAGCTTTCCGAGAAGCATTCCAAGACCTCGAAGAACTTCTGGAACTGAGGCGCTCGCGCCGGCGCGTGGCGAGCGCCTGCGGCGCCGCCGCGGGCGTTTTTCTGCTCGCCATGATGCTGCTCACCGTGGCGGACGTCGCGCTGCGCGCGGCCACGAACCAACCCATCCGCGGCACGTTCGAGATCATCGAGCTGCTGCTCGCCTGCACGTTCTTCCTCGCGCTGCCGGCGGTGTTCCTGCGCGAAGAGAACCTGGTGGTGGATGTCATCGACCCGATCGCGCCGCGCTGGGTGCCGCGCCTGCGGCGGCTGGCTGAGTTGCTCGCCGTGCCGGTGCTCGGCGCGATGGCATGGGAAGGGTGGAAGGCGGCGGCCGAGACGCTCGTATTCAACGACGTGACCTCGGATCTCGCCATCCATCGCCTGCTTTATTGGATCCCGGTGCTGTTCGGCTTGATCGGCGCCGCGGCGGCCGCCGTGGCGATGACCTTTCGCAATAACGCCGAGTGAGCCTGGGCCTCATCGCTGCGCTCGGCGTGCTGCTGCTGCTGGTCATGATTTTTGCCCGCGTGCCGATCGCGATTGCCCTCGCCGCGAGCGGCCTGCTCGGCTATGCGGCGATCGACGGATGGGGCACCGCCCTCAAGATGTTCGGTCGCGTGCCCTTCACGCTGGCGAGCGCGTACTCGCTCTCCGTGATTCCACTATTCATCCTGATGGGCGCAGTCGCGGCCCGCGGCAACATGGCGAAGGAGCTTTTCGACGCCGTCAATGGCGTCTTCGCCGGCGTGCGCGGCGCCCTCGCCAACGCCACGATCGGGTCGTGCGCGCTCTTCGGTGCGATCTGCGGCTCGTCCATCGCCACAGCGGCAACGTTCTCGAAAGTCGCCATCCCCGAGATGCGGCGCCATGGCTATGACCCCGCGTTCGCTGCGGGCGCCGTAGCCAGCGCGGGCACACTCGATGTGCTCATCCCGCCTTCGGTGCTGCTCGCCATCTATGCCATTGTCGCGGAGCAATCGCTGCCGAAGCTTTATGCGGCGGCCTTCGTCCCGGGCTTCGTGCTGGCCGGACTCTATGTCCTTGCCGTGTGGTCGGTGGCGTGGCTGCGTCCGCATTGGGTGCCCAAGGTGCCCGGCATGCGACTCGCTGCGCGCCTGCGCGCCTCGATCGGCATGTGGAAACTCGCGGTGCTTTTCTTCTTCGCGGTCTTCGGCATCTATCTCGGCTGGTTCTCTCCGACCGAAGCGGCGGCCGTCGCCGCGTTCGTAGCCATCATCATCGCGATGCTTACCGGCGACATGGGTTGGCGAGGGCTGTGGGACGCGGCGCTCGAGACCGCCTACACTACCGCGGCGATTTTCTTCATCGTGGTGGGCGCCTTCATCTTTTCGCGCTTCATCGTGCTGACCCAGGTTCCCAACGAGCTCGCCGGGTGGGTCAAGCAGGCAAACCTCGGAGCTGGCTGGATCCTCTTTGCCGTGATGGCGCTCTATCTGGTGCTCGGGACGTTTCTCGACGAGGTGAGCACCATCCTCATCAGCGTTCCGGTCACGCTGCCGCTCGTCGTTGGCCTCGGCTACGACGGCGTCTGGTTCGGAATTTTCGTCACCGTGATGTGCACCATCGGGCTCATCAGCCCGCCCACCGGCATGACGGTATTCGTCATCCAGGCGCAGCATCCCGACATCCCCGTGGCGCGAATTTACCTCGGCACACTGCCCTTCCTGGTCGCCGACTTCGTCCTTGTCGGGCTGCTGGTCGCCTGGCCGAGCCTGGTGTCCTGGCTCCCCGCGGTGCTGAAGATCTAGGACGCTGAGCGGATGCGCTCGTAGATCGGCGTGAAGTCTGGCGCGGTTTCGCGCATCAGGTGTTCGAAGCAATCGATCACGAAGTATGTGTCCTGGTAGCGGTCGATCTGGTAATCGGTGCGCATGGCCCGCTCCAGGTCGAAAGCCAGCCGCCGCGGCTTCGGATCATCGACGCAATACTCGAGCTCGCCGCCGGATGATAGGAGTCCGGCGCCATAGGCACGCACGCCCTTGGGCGTCTTCATCAGCCCGAACTCGATGGTGAACCAGTAAACCCGCGCCAGCATCTTCACCGCGTCCAGGCGCATCGCCTTCAGCCCGCCTTTGCCATACTCGTGCAGATGATCGGCGTAGACCGGATCGAACAGTAGCGGAACGTGGCCGAAGAAATCGTGGAACACATCGGGCTCCACGATGTAATCGAACTCGTCGGGCCGTCGCAGCCACACCGTGACGGGGAAGCGGCGATTCGCGAGGTGCGTGAAGAAGGCCTCGTCGGGGATCAGCCCGGGGACCGCGAGAATTTCCCAGCCGGTCGTGGCGCGGAGCTTCTTCGACACGTCGGCAAAGCGCGGGATCTCTCGTGACGAATCCAGGCCGGCGATGGCTTCGATCCATTCTGGGCACGCGTAGCGCGGCACCAGCTTCGACTGTCGTTCGAACAGCCGCCGATACAGCGCGTGCTCTTCGGCCGTGTATGCCGCCCAATCCTGCTCGACGCGAAAGTCCGCGCCCGCCCGGGTGTAGTCGCCGCGCAACCCCATCACGCGGCTGGCTTAAGGACGCCTCGGCGAACCTGATCCAGCTCCATCGATTCGAAGAGGGCCCTGAAGTTGCCTTCGCCGAAGCCTTCGTCGCCCTTCCTCTGGATGATCTCGAAGAAGATCGGGCCGATCATCGTCTTGGTGAAGATTTGCAGCAGGAGGCCGCCGGCGGGATTGCCGTCGAGCAGGATCTTGCGCTTGCGCAGCTCCTGGAGCGGCTCGCCGTGCCCGGGCAGGCGCTTGTCAACGAGCTCGTAATACGTGTCGGGCGTATCGAGAAGATCGACGCCACTCGCGCGCAGTGCGTCCACGGTGCGGCAGATGTCGGCCGTGTGCAATGCGATGTGCTGGATGCCTTCGCCGTGGTAGGCGTCCAGGTACTCCTGGATCTGCGAGCGGTCGTCGGACGACTCATTGATCGGGATGCGAATGCGGCCGCACGGGCTCGTCATGGCCTTGGATTTCAGCCCCGTGAGCTTGCCCTCGATGTCGAAATAGCGGATCTCGCGGAAGTTGAACAAGCGCTCATAAAACTCAGCCCACTCCTGCATTCGCCCGCGGTGCACGTTGTGCGTCAGGTGGTCGACGAACGTGAGGCCGGCGCCGGAAGGGGCCGGCGCGTCGCCTCGCCAGAAGGCTTCGAACCCCGGCAGCGGCCGGAAGTCGACGTCGTAGATCGTATTGCCGTAGGCGTTGTCCGGATAGCGATCGACGAGGTAGATGAGCGAGTCGCCGATGCCCTTGATCGCGGGGATATTCAGCTCGCCGGGCCCGGCATGGTTTTCGACCCCCCACGCGCCCCGCTCGACGAGGCGGTCATAGGCGGCCGCAGCGTCGCGCACGCGGAACGCCATGGCGCACACGCTCGGCCCGTGGCGGCGGGCGAAATTCTGGGCGAAAGAGCGCGGCTCGGCGTTGAGGATGAAATTGACGTCGCCCTGCTTGTAGAGCGCGACGTCCTTGTGCCGATGGCGCGCGACACGCTGGAAGCCCAGGCGCTCGAACAGGGCGCCGAGCGCCTTCGGGTCCGGCGCGGCGTACTCGACGAACTCGAATCCGTCCGTCTGGATCGGGTTGTCCCAGGCTTCGGCCATGATCGATTGTATGATGCGCCCCCTATGCCGATGGTTCCACCGCGGGTTCCGCTGGCGGATTTCGAGCCCGCCCTCAAGAAACGTCTCGAGGAGTTGTGGGGCTCGCCCCCCAACCTGTATCGCGCGCTCGGTAATCACCCCAAGCTGATCGCCGCCTGGACCGAGTTCTCGAAGATGCTGCGCCACGACACGCGCACGCCGCGGGCGCTGCGCGAGCTCGTCATCCTGCGTGGCGCGCAGGTCATGGCCTCCGAGTACGAGTGGGCGCAGCACCTCGCCATGGCGCGCAAGGCCGGCGTGCGCGACGCGCAGATCGCGGAGCTTTCCAGCTGGCGCACGTCATCGCAATTCGACAGCCGCGAGAAGGCGGCGATCGCGCTGAGCGAGGCGGTCACGCAGGGACACGTCACCGACGAGGTCTACGCCGAGGCGATGCAGCATTTCGACCACCATGACTACGTCGAGCTCGCGGCCGTAGCTGCGTTCTATGCGATGGTCGGCCGCATGCTCGACGCGATGGGCGTCCAGCTCGAGGCGGACATGCGCGACTATCGCCCCAAGCTGCCGTGACCGCGGAGGGCGGCGAGCGACGCAGCTACCGCTACTTCGAGTTCGTGATGGCGGCCTTCGTCAC
>DATLDY010000157.1:0-12216 GCA_035525655.1 Burkholderiales bacterium | reverse complement strand
GCCGGATCGGTCTTGTACTGCTGCTTGATCGGCGCCTGCAGCGCGCGCAGCTCGTCAGCGTTCATTTCATGCTCCTTGGGTTTTCTTGGGGACGGCAGCCAGCTCTTCGATCCACGGCAGGGCCGAGCGGCACCATACCTGCACGCGCGGCGTGAGCTGCGCACGCTCGCCGAGCGTGCCTATGCGCAGGTTATACACCGGGGAGTCCTTCTCGGCCGCAGCCCAGAGCCTCGTGCCGCAGTTGGCACAGAATGCCTGCGCACGGCGGTTGCCGCTCTGGGCTGTCTTCACATAGATCTTCGGCTCGCCGCCGGTCAGCCGGAACGCTTCCTTCGGTACCTGGATGAACAGGCTGAACGCCGAGCCCGTGAGCGACTGGCAATCGGTGCAGTGGCACACGCCGGCCTTCTGCGGATCGGCATCGGCTTCAAACCGGATCGCGCCGCAATGGCAGCTGCCGTGGACTTTCATGCCGCTCCTTTCAAGTCGCTCGGTGACAGGTTGTGGATTCGGCCGAAGCCGGCGATGAAGCGCGCATCACGGGGCGTGATCTTCCAGAAGGAAAAGTCGGCAAGCTCGAAATTGATCGCCTGCTCCGGGAACCGCTGCAGCCAGGCGTCTTTTGGGCCGCCGCTCATTTGCGCAGCATCGCCGCGAATGGTCACACGCATCAGGGTGAACGGATCGGCGCGGCGGTCGTCGGTCTCGGCGATGGAAAGCGCGATGCGCGGATCGTGGCCCATGTCCTGCGTATGCCAGGCGAGGCGGCTGACGTGCACGTAGAAGGCTGAGAAATCGGGCTCGGGCATGTACAGGGTCATCGACGCCATCGGTGCGCCGCTGCGCAGGGTCGCCAGGTGGGCGATGCGCTCGCTGCGGATCAGTTGGCCGAGGAGTCGGGCGCTCTCGACGTCCATCCGAACGATTGTAGTATTCTCGCCCGCTCATGCGATACGAGCTTCTCGTCGGCTTGCGCTACACGCGCGCAAGGCGGCGCAACCGCTTTATCGGCATCAACTCCCTGGTTTCGATGATCGGCATCATGGTCGGCGTCTGGGCGTTGATCGTCGTGCTGTCGGTGATGAACGGCTTCCAGAAGGAAGTGCGCACGCGCATCCTCGGGGTCGCCTCGCACGTGCAGATCAGCTCGGCGGACAATCGTCTCAGTGATTGGCAATCCATTGCCAAGATGGCCTCGGAGCACCCGCGCGTGGTGGCCTCGGCGCCTTTCGTGCAGGCGCAGGCCATGCTCTCCGTGGGCACGGCGGTGCGCGGCGCGCTGGTGCGCGGCGTGCTGCCCGACCTGGAGGAAAAAGTCGCCGACCTCGGCCAGCACATGCGGCTCGGCTCGCTCGACATGCTGAAGCCCGGCGAGTTCAACGTGATCCTCGGCGCAGACCTCGCGCGCGCGCTCCAGGTGCTGCCGGGCGACAAGGTGGCGTTCATCGCGCCGCAGGGCCTGGTGACGCCCGCGGGCGTTATCCCGCGCCTGAAGCAGTTCACGCTGGTCGGCATCTTCGAAGCCGGCATCGCCGACGCCGACGCCGCGCTCGCGCTCGTGCACCTCGAGGACGCGAAGGCGCTGTACCAGCTCGGCAACAACGTGACCGGCGTGCGCCTGAAGCTCGACGACATCTTTGCCGCGCGCGGCGTTGCGCGCGAGCTCATCAGCACGCTGCCGAACGACATCTACGCAAGCGACTGGACGCGCACCCACGCGAACTTCTTCCGCGCCGTGGAGATCGAGAAGCGCATGATGTTCATCATCCTCACGCTCATCATCCTGGTGGCGGCGATCAACATCATCTCGACGCTGGTCGTCGCGGTGACCGACAAGCAGGCCGACATCGCCATCCTGCGCACGCTCGGCGCAAGGCCCGGCGCCGTGATGCAGATCTTCATCGTGATGGGGATGGTGATCGGCGTGACCGGCACGCTGGTGGGCGTGGTCCTGGGCGTCATCACCGCCATCAACATCGACGTGATCGTGCCGGCGATCGAGAACGCCATCGGCATGAAGTTCCTGTCCAAGGACGTGTACCTCATTCCGGAGCTGCCCTCCGACCTGCAGTGGGCCGACGTGATCGCGATCAGCGCCATGGGGCTTGGCCTGTCATTCATGGCGACGCTGTACCCCAGCTGGCGAGCTTCCCGGCTCAACCCGGCGGAAGCACTGCGCTATGAGTGAGCGCGAGGCGGTCGTCGCCTGCCACGGGCTGCGCAAGACCTACCAGGGGCCGCAGCCGGTGCCGGTGCTGAACGGCGTGGATCTCGAGATCCATCGCGGCGAGCGCATCGCGATCATGGGGCGCTCGGGCTCCGGCAAGTCGACGCTGCTGCACCTCCTGGGCGGGCTCGACACGCCAACCTCCGGCCAGGTGTTCATCAAGGGCCGCGCCTTCAGCGAGATGAGCGAAGCGGAGCGCGGCCAGGTGCGCAACGCCACGCTCGGCTTCGTCTACCAGTTCCATCACCTGCTGCCGGAGTTCACTGCCGCCGAGAACGTCGCCATGCCGCTCCTCATCCGACGCATGGACCGCAACGAGGCGCTCGCCAGAGCGAAGCGCGCACTGGAGGAAGTCGGCCTCGGCGCGCGTCTGGAGCATCAGCCCGGCGAGCTCTCCGGCGGCGAGCGCCAGCGCTGCGCCTTTGCGCGCGCCATGGTTACGGAGCCAGCCTGCGTGCTTGCCGACGAGCCGACGGGCAACCTCGACGCGCACACTGCGGAGGAAGTCTTCGAGGCGATGCTGCGGCTTTCCGCTTCACATGGCACCGCGTTCGTCATCGTCACCCACGATGCCGGCCTCGCGTCCAAGGCGGAGCGCATCTTGCAGCTGCGCGAGGGCGCGCTGCTCGCCGGCAACCAACCCGTGACGTGAAAAAGCCGGCCGCCGGGGACCATCGTTACGCGAATGGTCCGATACGCCGCTCAGGGGGAACGCCGCCGGCGACCGGACTACGAGGATAGTCGCACGCCGGTAGCCGTCTGTACGGTGCCGCACATTACTACCCCGTCGGCGTTTTCGTGCTGCGCGAATTCCGAGTCGTCGGAAATTTAAAATGAGGAATAGTTCGCCTGCGCACGCGCCGCGGCGCCCTATACTGTCCGCACGAATGTCGCAGGCGAATCCGCTTTCTTTACTTCAGTACGCGCACGAACGGCTGGGTCGGCATGAACTCGCCAAGCGATTGCGCGTGACCGAGGACGTGGTGGACGTTTGGTTGGCGAGCTCCGCCGACATGCCGAATCGGAAGCGTCTGGCCTTGGCCGACCTCGTGCAAGAGTTGAGCTCCTCAGCGCGACCCACGTAATTAACGGATCCAGGCCACAAAAAGTAACTTTCAGGCCCGCAGCGGACGCGTTCCGTTCGGTAGCGCACTTTTGGAAGTGGGAAGTGAAAACCCGGTCGCCGTGGACCATCTACGCGAAATCGCCCGTACGGCGGCTCAGGGGAAGAGCGCCGCCGGCGACCGGATTAGATAAAGGATAAGCGGACCGGCGCGCGGCATCTGTCTGCTTGCGCACATTGTTTTTTTGTTCAGCGCCGACGGGCTGCGCGCCGGCGCCATGCCGTAACCACGTACGCGCGCCACACCAGCTCCGTCACGAAGTACCCAAGCACCGCGAGCGTCAGGGCTAAGGCGACGAGGCCTATCCCGAGCGGCTTGCCGAGCGACAGCATCCACTGCCACAGCGCGTGCGCCGACCATTCCCATTCGAACGGGATGACGAACGCATCCGGCCCGGCGTCGCCGAGGATCAGCTTGCCGTAGCCGTAGGCGAGCAGATACAGCGGCACGATGGTGAACGGGTTCGTGTAGAGCGTCACCGCCATGGCCACCGGGATATTGCAGCGCGACGGAATCGCGAACAGCAGTGCGAAGAGCATCTGCACCGGACCGGGGATCAGTCCGCAGAATAGGCCGATCGCCATCGCGCCCGGCACCGAGCGGCGGTTGAGGTGCCAGAGGTTCGGGTGTCCCAGCCAGGGTCGCAGGGGCGCAGCCCACGGCTTGGCGAGCACCGCTTCCGGATCGGGCAGGTATCGGCGAAAAAACTTGCGCAGCAGAGTCAGCCGGGAGGAGAGGGGCGCGTTGCATTTTAGATGACCCTCGCGGCGCTCGCGTTCGCGCTCGGCGCCGCCTGGCTGCAGACCCAGGCGGCGTTGCCGCCGCTGGCGTGGGCGTGCGTCGTTCCAGTCCTGGCGCTCGTCGCTGCGCGCTATCGGGCGATGGTCATTCCGGCAGCCTGTGCCGCCGGGTTTTTCTGGGCGGCAACGTGCGCGCATGTGCGCATGGACGACTGGCTCGCCGCCGAGACGGAGGGGCGCGACATCGCGATCGTCGGCGTGGTGTCGAGCCTTCCGGCACTCGGCGAGCGCAGTGTGCGCTTCGAGTTCGACGTGGAAGGCGCGGAAAGCGATGCGCGCCTGCCGAGGAAGACTTTGCTCACCTGGTATCGCAGCGCTTCGCAGGAGGACGCGCCCGCCGTGCTCGGCTCGAGCGTTCATCCCGGCGAGCGCTGGGCGTTCACGGTGCGCCTGCGCCGCCCGCATGGCCTCGTGAATCCGCACGGGTTCGATTACGAGGCGTGGCTGCTGGAGCGAGGCATCGGCGCGACGGGCTATGTGCGTAGCCGCGCGGAGCCGCGGCGCATGGGCGCGCGCGACTCGCTTCTCGACCGCATCGAAAAAGCGCGCGAGGCGGTGCGCGATCGTTTCCTCGCGGTGCTCGGACCGACGCCGGCGGCGGGAATTCTTGCTGCGCTCGCCGTGGGCGACCAGCGCGCGATCTCGCGCGAGGAGTGGCAGCTCTTCAACCGCACCGGCGTGACCCATCTGATGAGCATCTCGGGTCTTCATGTCACCCTGCTTTCGGGGCTCGCGGCATGGCTCGTTGCCCTGGGCTGGCGGCGCGTCCCGGCGCTGGTGCTGCGCCTTCCGGCGCGCAAGGCCGCTGCGCTTGCGGCGATCGTCGCCGCTCTCGGCTACACGCTGATCGCGGGCTTCGGCGTGCCGGCGCAGCGCACCTTCTGGATGGTTACCGTAGTCGCCATCGCGCTCTGGTGCGGCCGCATGTCCTCGGCATGGCGGACCCTGGCAATCGCGCTTGTCGCTATCGTGGTGATGGATCCATGGGCGCCGCTTTCGCCGGGCTTGTGGCTCTCGTTCGGCGCGGTGCTGCTCATCTTCTATGTCGCCGCCGGGTGGACAGAAGCCGGTCCCAAGCTCGCGCAATGGGCGCGTGTGCAGTGGGCCATCACGGTCGGCCTCGCGCCGGCGGCGCTTCTCCTCTTCGGCCAGCTTTCGGTCGCGGGCCCGCTCGCCAATGCGATCGCGATACCGCTGGTCTCCGTCGTGATCACGCCGCTCGCCCTCGTTGCGGCCGTGCTGCCGGTCGATGCATTGCTCGAGCTTTGCGCCGCGCTCGTGCAGTGGCTCCTCGAATTCCTCGAATGGTGCGCGGCTATGCCAGGCGCGCTCTGGCAGCAGCATGTGCCGCCGCCGTGGACCGTTCTACTCGCCCTTCTCGGCGCCGGATGGCTGCTCGCGCCGCGCGGCGTTCCCTGGCGTGCCAGCGGAATCGCCCTCATGGCGCCGGCCTTTTGCATCGTGGCGCCGGGACCGGCCAGCGGCGAGGCGTGGATCACGACGTTCGATGTCGGCCAGGGCCTTGCCGTGCTGGTGCGCACGCAAAATCGCACGCTCCTCTACGACGCCGGCCCGGCTTTCGGGACCGAGTCGGATAGCGGCGCTCGCGTGGTGGTGCCCGCGCTGCGCGGCGACGGCATTTCGCTCATCGACCTCGTCGTCCTCAGCCACGAGGACAGCGACCACATCGGCGGCGCGCTCACCGTGCTGGAGACCTTCGGCGTCGGCGGGCTCGCTTCATCCCTTCCAGATGGACATGCTCTAAACGCCCTGGTGCCAGGTGCGCGCCGCTGTGCGGCGGGCGAAGGCTGGGAGTGGGACGGTGTGCGCTTCGAATTTCTTCATCCGGCGCGAAGCGACGCGGCGCGGCGCAACAACCTGAGCTGCGTGCTGCGAGTCGTTGCGGGCGGGCGCGCGATGCTGCTCACCGGCGATATCGAGCGTGCCGCGGAGCTCGATCTCGTTGCGCGGCGCACGGCATTGAAGAGCGAAGTGCTGGTGGTGCCGCATCACGGCAGCCGCACCTCCTCGTCGACGGAATTCATCTCGGCGGTATCGCCCGCCTGGGCGATCGTGCCAGTCGGCTACCGCAGCCGCTTCGGCCATCCGAATGCCGAGGTGCTTGGGCGCTACGATGCCGCCGGCGTGCGCCTGCTGCGCACAGACCTCGATGGCGCGGTCCTCACGAAGATGGGCACGACGCTCACTGCGCAGGGGGCGCGCCAGGATCGTGCCCGCTATTGGCTGCGATGAAGCGCCGCTGTGAGGCCGGCTACAATAATTTGGCGAGGGGACGTCCCTCGTTCGAGGAGAGGCGAACCACCATGGCGAAGAAAAGCAGCAATGCCGTTTATCGCATCACCGAAGTGATCGGCACGAGCGCGGATTCCTGGGAGGACGCGGCGCGCAATGCCGTCAAAACCGCCGGCGGCACGCTGCGCGACCTGCGCATCGCCGAAGTCACCAAGCTCGATGTGCGCATCGACGAGAACGGCAAGATCGCGCAATTCCGCGCGCGCCTCGCGCTGTCCTTCAAGTACGACACGTAGATCGGGAGATGTTCACCGCGGTCGTGCGCATCACGGGGGCTGGCAGGCTCATGGATTTCCGCGAGCGCCTGCGCTGGCTCCTGGTGCGCGACCCGGAGGGCGAGGACTATACCGAGCATCACGAGGGCGACGTGCTCGAGTACCGCTTTACGCCGAAGAAGGGCATTCCGTTTCCCGCGCTCACCGAGGCGTCCGGCGCTTTCCCGGAGCTGCGCTTGGAGGCCGAGTGGGAGCATGACGGCATCCGCGGCAGCGCCATCATCGAGAACGGACGCGTCGTCGAGGGCGAGGCAGTCGAGGCGCAGAGCGCGGGGGTCGAGGTTTCGTCCGGCGATGAAGGAAGGCTCGACCTCGCGCTCATCTGCGAGCGCCATGGAGCCGGGTGGATCGGCTATGCGGCGACCGCGGAGCGCCACACATTTTTCCGTTTTCGCGAGGGCGCGCTGTCGCTCGTGGAGCCCGACGACGCCGACGAGGCGCTGGAGGACGTGGCCTTCCGCCTCGTCGAAGAGTGGATCTGGTACGACGAAGAGGATGCACCCACCGAGCGCGAGCGCTACCGGCAATACGGCTATCCGGTGCGCGGCGCCAACCTGCGCTCCGAGAAGCTCGCGTTCCTGCGCCGGCGCGGGGCGCGGTTTACCTCGCTCGATCCGGACGCAGGCGCGGTGCGCACCGCTTTGCTCGCGCAATGGCTGAACCGGTCGTAGCCATCGAGCCGCGGCGCCGCTCGGTGCAATGCGCATCGGGCAAGGGCCTGCACCGCATCGCCTATCTCGAATGGGGCGACCCGCGCAACCGGGACGTGCTCATCTGCGTGCACGGGCTGACGAGATCGTCGCGCGATTTCGACGAGCTCGCACGCTCGCTGTGCGGACAATTCCGGGTCGTGTGCCCGGACCTTGCCGGGCGCGGCGATTCCGACCACCTGGCCGACCCGATGGGGTACATCCCGCCGCAGTACCTAACGGACATGGTGACGTTGATCGCGCGGCTCGACGTCGAGTCGGTGAACTGGCTCGGCACCTCCCTCGGCGGCCTCGTCGGCATGGCGCTCGCGGCGCAGGCGGGCTCGCCGGTCAAGAAGCTGGTGCTGAACGACGCCGGCCCGCTCGTCTCGCGCGTTGCCCTGCAACGTATCGGCAGCTACGTCGGCAAGGTGCCGATCTTCGCCTCGCTCGAAGAAGCCGAGAGCTATGTGCGCACGATATCGGCGCCTTTCGGCGCGCACAGCGATGCGCAATGGCGCTTTCTCGCCGAGACTTGGGTGCGAAAGCAGCCCGATGGCAAATGGCGCCCGCACTACGACCCTCGGATTGCGCAGGCCTTCGGAGCCCATCCTCCGGAGAAGGATCTCGAGCTCTGGCCGATCTACGATGCGGTGCGCTGCCCGACGCTGGTGCTGCGCGGCGAGCACTCCGATCTCTTGTCCCGCGATACCGCGGTGGCAATGACGCAACGCGGTCCGAAGGCGAAGCTCGCCGAGATCCGCGGCGTCGGCCATGCGCCGACATTGCTGCACGCCGACCAGATAGCGATCGTGCGGGATTTCCTGGCCGATGCTTAGCGGCGATAGGCTGAAGAGGGTGCTCGCGACGATTGTGGCGTCCGCGGTCCTCGGCGCGCACGCACAGACCTTTCCGTCGAAGCCGGTGCGCATCGTGGTGCCGTTTCCGCCCGGCGGAGCGGCGGACATCACCAGCCGCGTGCTCGGCGAGCAGATGTCTCAGGGCCTCGGCCAGCCGGTGGTCATCGAGAACCGGCCCGGCGGCAGCACCATCATCGGCGCCGAAGCGGTGCTGCGCTCGGCGCCGGACGGCTACACGGTGTTCGTCGTGTTCCCGAGCTTCATCATCAACCCGTCGGTGCGCCCCGGGATGTCGTTCCATCCACTGAAGGATTTCCGCGCCGTCGGCCACACCGTCAACATGCCGATGACGATTGCCGTGCACCCGTCGGTGCCGGCGAGCACGCTGCAGGACCTGATCGACCTCGCGCGCTCGCAGCCCGGGAAGCTCGCCTACGGCACGCCCGGTATTGCGACCACGCATCACGTCATGGGCGAGCTTCTGAACCTGACCGCGAAGGTGAAGCTGACGCACGCGCCATTCCAGGGAGGCGCCCCGGCGCTGACCGCCGTCACGGGCGGGCATATCCAGATGATCTATGCGAACACGACGGAGGTGGTGCAGGCGTCCAAGGCGGGCCGCATCCGCCCGCTGGTGGTGACCTCGGCCGAACGCAGCGACGTGCTGGCGGACGTGCCGACCATGAAGGAGGCGGGCTATCCCCAGCTCGAGGCTTACAACTGGTCCGGGATGGTCGTGCCGAGCGCGACGCCGCTCGCCGCGATCAACCGGCTGAACAGCGAACTGGTGCGCGCGCTCGCCCTGCCGGCGGTAAGGGAAAAGTTCAAAACCTATGGCATGGACACGAATGCGGGCACGCCGCAGGCATTCGACGCCTTCCTGCGCGCCGAGTTCGAGCGTTACGGTGCGGTGGTGCGCGAGGCCGGCATCAAGGCCGACTGAGTCGCTGTGCTCCTACTGAAGAAGATCGCGGGCGAGCTCCTGTCGCCGCTCTCGATCATCCTTCTCCTCGCCGCCTTGGGCCTCGTCCTCCTCTGGTTCACGCGCCGGCAGCGCCTCGGCAAGCTGGTCGCGACCGCCGCGTTCCTCCTTCTCGTGACGGGCGCGTACGGGTGGCTCGGTGGTCCCGCGCTGAATGCGCTCGAGCGGCAGCATCTTCCGCTCACGGCGAAGCCGCCTGCGGTGAAATGGATCGTGGTGCTCGGCGGCGGCACCTATGCCGAGTCCGCCCTGCCGGCGATCGCGCGAATGACCGAAGCCACGCTCGCGCGCGTCGTCGAAGGGGTGCGGCTGCACCGCCAGCTGCCGGCGGCGAAGCTCCTGCTTTCCGGCGGACCGGTTCTGCGCTCCGGCTCCGACGCCGACTCGATGGCCACGCTGGCGGCACAGCTCGGGATCCCGTCCGATGCGATCGTGCTCGACAGCGAATCCACGGATACCGCTAGCCAGGCGCTTTACGTGCGGGGTGTGGTGAAGGGCGAGCGCATCATCGTGGTGACCTCCGCGGCGCACATGCCGCGCGCGCTGGCGCTATTCCGAAAAGCGGGCGTCGACTCCGTACCGGCGCCAACCCATTACATGGCGCGCTCGAATCCCGAACTGCGACCGAGCGATTTCTTCCCGGGCGGGTATCGCCTCGTGGGCGCGGATGCGGCGGCGCACGAATACCTCGGCATCGCCTGGGCCTGGCTCACCGGCAGCCTATAGCGGCTTATTCCGCCTTGGCCCCGCTGGCCTTGACGACGGCGGCCCACTTTTGCACCTCGCTGCGCACATAGTCCGCGGTCTGCTTCAGCGGCGATGCCGTCGCCTCGAAGGCGAGGGTGTCGAGGCGCTGCCGGATGTCCGGACTCTGCACGGCTTTAAGGATGGCGTCGTTCAGCTTCTGCGCGATCTCGGGCGGCGTGCCCGCCGGCGCGAAGATCCCGACCCAGGTGTAATCCTCCATGCCCGGATAGCCGAGCTCGTTGAGGGTCGGCACATCCGGCAGCTGCGGCAGACGCTGCGCCGACGAGACGGCGAGCGCGCGGAATTTGCCCGCCTTGATGTGCGACATCGGCGCAGATCCCGCCATGCAGCCGATGGGCGGCTCGCCGCCGAGCAATCCCGTCACCGCCGGGCCCGCGCCCTTGAACGGGATATGCGTCACATCGGCCTTCCAGCGCACGTGGAACAGGTTCTCGGCCGTGAGGTGCGGCGTGGTGCCGGCGCCGGGCGAGGCGAAGGCGAGCTTGCCGTTCAGCATTGCGCTCTTGAGCTCCTCCAGCGTCTTCGCCGGGAAGCTGGAATTCACGAGCACGATGTTGGCCTGCTGGGCGACCACGGCGACGGCCACCAGATCCTTGACCGGGTCATAGCCGGCGTTCGAGAAGAGCGAAGGATTGACCGCGTACGCCGAGGAGTGGGCGAGGATCGTGTAGCCGTCGGGAGTCGCTTTCGCCACCTCGGTCGTCGCGACGTTGCCGCTCGCGCCGACCTTGTTCTCGACGATCACCGGCTGGCCGAGCGCCTCGCTTATTTTCGGACCGATCAGCCGCGCGATGATGTCGACCGGCCCGCCCGGCGGGAACGCGACCGCCATGCGGATCGACTTATTCGGATAGCTCTGCGCGTGCGCGAATGACGAGAGCGCGAGCGCGAGTACGACCAGTATCTTGCGAGCCATGTTTCCTCCTCCTAAGAGCTTACCGCGGCGGGCGCGATGGCCTCGATGTCCGTAACAACGTCGATGAGAGCCGGGCGTTTACTGGCGATCGCTTTGTCGAGTGCGCCGGCGAAATCGGCAGCGCGTTCGACGCGGATCCCGAGCGCGCCGATGTCGTTCGCGATTCGCGCGAAGTCGACCATGCGATAGGTCCAAAGCTCGCGCGCCTTAGGCGTCTGCTCGCCGCCATAGGCGCGGTCGAAGCCGCGCTTGGACTGGTTGCCGCTCGCGTTGTTGTTCACCACGGTAACCGTGCCGATGTTCCAGCGCACCGCCGTTTCCAACTCGCCGATGTGATACCAGAGCCCGGCATCACCGGTGAACGTGACGACGGGCCGATCCGGTGCGGCGCACTTCGCGCCCAGGCCGGCGGGAAAGGCCCACCCGAGATGCCCCGCGCTGCGGATGAAGCTCTGCCGGCCGCGCACGTCGTACATGCCGCCCATCCACATGCCGGCATGGCCGGTGTCCGAGAGGATGATGGCGTCCTCAGGCACATGGCGCGACAGCTCGCCACAGATGCGCTCCGGCCGGATCGGCGCCGCGTCGGACTCGAGCTGGGCGCGGTACTTGTCGCGCCACTCGGCACACATCTTCTTCACTTGCTGGATCCAGGCCGTGCGCCGGGACGCGGAGCCCTTGTCGCATTGCGCGAGCATCTGCGTAAGAGCCGTCTTGGCATCGGCCAGCACGCCGGCCTGCAGGGGGTAGTTGCGGCCGAGCGTCTCCGGCTCGATGTCGATCTGCAACGCCTGCACGCCGATCTTCGGCACGGCCCACACGTGCGTGGTCATGCCGCCAGCCGAGGTGCCGATGAAGCAAACCAGATCCGCCGCCGCGACCACTCGGTTCGCGCTCTCGCGCGAATAGCTGCCGACGACGCCGACGCACAGCGGATGCGCGCCGGGAATGCAGTCCTTGGCGTTGAGCGACGTCGCAACCGGGATGGCAAGCGCTTCAGCGAGCTGGATGAGCTCCGGCCCGGCGCCCGAGGCGCGCGCGCCGCCGCCGGCGACGATGACGGGCCGCTCGGCGCGCTGCAGATGCTGCAGGAGCGCTTTCAGCGCGGAAGGGTCGGCCGGCGGCCGATGCGGCGGCACCTTGGCGTACTGCGGCTCGACGAGCGGGGCGACGTCGGTCTCTTCCTGGTCGACCTGGCCCTCGTTACCGCGGAACTGCAGGTGCACCGGGCCGGGCGCGCCGGAAGTCGCGACGCGGAACGC
>DATLDY010000154.1:0-10577 GCA_035525655.1 Burkholderiales bacterium | reverse complement strand
CCCACTGATGCCGATCTTTTCGGCCTCGCCGCCATCACGGCGGTTTGGAAAGGCGTGCGCAGCGTGTCCTTGATCACCACGGCGCCGAACGCGGTGATGCACTCCATCCACGACCGCATGCCGGTGATCATCGCTCCCGAGCAATACGCCGACTGGCTCGATCCGGCGAACCAGGATGTCGAAAGCCTGATGAGCTACGTGCGCCCCTATCCCGCCGAGCGCATGAGCGCGCGCTCGGTGAGTCCAAGGGTCAACCAGCCGGAGAACGATGACCCGGCGCTGATCGAGGAGGTTGCCCCGCGCCAGAGCAGCCTTCTTTGATACTGTATATAATGCCAGTTATGGACGCATTGACCGACCGCCAGGCCGAGATCCTGCGCCTTGTGCGCGAGCTGACCGAGGTTTCCGGATACCCGCCGACGCGGGCCGAGATCGCCGAGAAGATGGGGTTTCGCTCGGTGAACGCGGCCGAGCAGCATCTGAGGGCCCTCGAGAAAAAGGGTGCCATCGATATCTCGGCAGGCTCGTCGCGCGGCATCCGCGTGCGGGACACGCGCGGAACCGGCCGCGCGGGGCGCCTGCTCGAACTGCCGGTGGTCGGCCGGGTCGCCGCGGGCGCGCCGATCCTTGCCGAAGAGAACGTGCAGGCGCGCTACCAGGTCGATCCGAACCTCTTCACCCCGCGCGCTGACTATCTTTTGCGCGTGCGCGGACTGTCGATGCGCGACGCCGGCATCCTCGAAGGCGACCTCCTCGCCGTCCACAAGACCGAAGACGCGCGCAGCGGCCAGATCGTGGTGGCGCGCCTGGGCGATGAAGTCACCGTGAAACGCCTGCGCCGTCGCGGACATGCAGTACAGCTCGAAGCCGAGAACCCCGAGTTCGCGCCGATCGAAGTCGATCTGCGGCGCGATACGCTGGTGATAGAAGGCGTCGCCGTAGGAGTAATACGCACCGGCAAGAGCTTCTGATAAGCCTTTAGAATGGGCGCGGCCATGTGCACGCGTCCATGTCGAATCTCTCGAACGGCAATCTAGCTAGCGGTTTGGAAAGACCCGAGCGCGGCGCTGGCGTCATCACGGACGTGATCCGCGATCGAGCCGATCCGGCGCTGGTTCGCGCGGACCGCGTCGACCAGCTCTACAGCCAGCTGCCGCTCGGCATGGTCGCCACCATAGCCATCGGCGTCATCGCTGCCGTGGAATTGCGCGAGGGGCGCTTCATCGAGCTCGTCCTCTTCTGGGGCGGTCTCCTCACCCTCGTGGTCACGCTGCACGCCATGCTGTATCTCGGCTACCGCAACGACCAGCGCAAGGTCGAGAACACCGCGCAATGGATGCGCTGGTTCGGCATCGGCGCCTTCGCCGCCGGCGCCGTCTGGGGCTTCGCCGCGGCCGTCTTCTTTCCCTCGCACGCCGATGAGCGCCAGGTGTTCCTCGCTTTCCTCCTCGCGGGGGTGATGTCGGGCGGCATCCCCATGTATGCGGCGTCCTGGCCGATCTTCGCCGCCTATGCCGCGGCGATCGCCCTGCCCTTCACCTACGTGCTCGCCACCTTCGGCAATCGCCTGTTCGCCGAGATCGCGCTCCTGATTCCGCTTTTCTACGGCGTGAGCGTCGCGATTGCCTATCGGTTGAACGGCGTGTTCCTGTCCGGCTACCGCCTGCGCCACGCCTATCAGCGCCAGCTCGTCGAGCTCGAGGAAGCGCGCCGGCAGATCGAGGCGAGCGGCCGCAAGCTGACCCTTTTCGCCGAGCGCGCGCCGATCGCGGTGCTCGAGCTCGACGCCGATGGCGTCGTGCGCGAGATGAACCATGCCGCCGAGCTCCTTTTCGGCTACGCCGCCGACGAGCTCATCGGCCATTCGGTCAAGCGCATCGTGCTGCCGCAGCACCACGGCGACTTCGAGCGCGACTGGGGCCAGCTCGTCGCCACGCGCAAGCCCCTGGCCGGCGTCCTGGTGCGCAATCCCCGGCGCGACGGGCTGAACATCGTCTGCGAGTGGACCGTCACCCCGCTTGTCAACCGCGAGGGCCAGCTCCTCGCGGTGATCGCGCAGGGTCGCGACGTCACCGCGCAGCGCGAGGCCGAGCGGATGAAGAAGGAGTTCACCTCCACGCTGTCGCACGAGCTTCGCACGCCGCTCACCTCCATCATCGGCTCGCTGCAGCTCATCAACGCCGGGGTGCTCGGCGATGTGCCCAAGGACGTGATGGAGCTCACCGAGGTCGCCGAGCGCAACGGCCAGCGCCTGCTCGACCTGATCAACGACATCCTCGACATCGAGAAGATCGAGTCGGGAAAGCTCACGCTGAACCCCGAGATCATGCGCGTCGACGAGCTGGTGCGCGAAGCCATGCTCCTCAACAAGGGCTTCGGCGACCGCTTCAAGGTGCGCTTCGAGTCGCGTGGCGCGCTCACCGAGCGCGAGGTGAATGCCGATCGCAAACGCCTCCTGCAGGTCATGACCAACCTGCTCTCCAACGCCGCGAAATTCTCCCCCGAGGGCGAAGTGGTCGAGATCAGCACCGAGGAGCATGCCGACGGCCTGCGCGTAGGCGTGCACGACCGCGGCCCGGGAATTCCGGAGACCTTCCGGCCACGCATCTTCGGCCGGTTCAACCAGGCCGATTCGACCACCTCGCGCCAGAAGGGCGGCACCGGCCTCGGCCTCGCCATCTGCAAGCGCCTGGTCGAGATGATGCACGGCCGCATCGGCTTCGAGGACCGCCCCGGCGGCGGCACCACTTTCTGGTTCGAGCTACCACGCCATGCCTGATCGCAAGCTAGAGCGCATCTGCTACGTCGAGGACGACGAGGACATCCAGCGCATCGTGCGCATGTCGCTCGAGCGAGTCGGCAAGATGACCGTCGAGGTCGTCACCGATCCGATGCTCGCCATTGCCGCCATCACGGCTTTCAAGCCGGACATGGTGATGCTGGACTGGATGATGCCCGGGATGGACGGCCCGACGCTGTTTCGCAAGATGAAGACCGATCCGCAGACCGCGAGCCTGCCGGTGGTCTTCATTACGGCCAAGGCCGCGCAGCGCGACATGGACGAGCTCAGCAGCCTCGGCGCCGTCGGCACCATCTCGAAGCCGTTCTCGCCCAAGGATCTGCCCGAGCAGCTCAGGGCGATCTGGGCAAAGCTTCCCTAGTCCAGCTTCTGGGTCAGGTCGGGGTTCGGCGTGCCGAACTTGCGCGCGAGGAAGCCGATCACCTCGTCGGCGTTGCGAAAGCGCGCATCGCGGTCCTTCTCCAGCAGCTTGTCCATCAGCCGCTGATAGGCCTGCAGGTTCTCCGGCATGCCGGGCGGCGGCGTGTTGAGGTGGTGCAAAGCGACCTCCATCGCGGTGTCTCCCTCGAACAGATGCTCGCCGGTGAGCATCTGGTAGAGCAGGACGCCGGCACTATAGATGTCGGTGCGCATGTCGAGCACCCGGCCCTGCACCTGCTCCGGGCTCATGTAGCGCGGCGTGCCGAGGATTTCGCCGACGTTGGTGCGATCGACGGCGGCGTCGATCTGCTTCGCGATGCCGAAATCCAGGATGGCGAGCGTGCCGTCCTCCCTGAACATCAGGTTCTGCGGCTTGAGGTCGCGGTGCAGGATGCCCTTCTCGTGGATTTCGCCTAGCGCGAACATCAGCTCGCGGAAGATGCGCAGCGCCTCGGCGGGCGGCAACGCCTTGCCGTCCAGCCGCTTGTTGAGGTCGCCGCCCTCGAAGAACTCCATCACGAGGTACGCGTGCTCGTCGACGTTGCCGTGGCCGAAGATGCGCGCCACGTGGCGGCTCTGGATTCGCTCGACGAGCGAGTATTCCTCCATGAAGCGCTCGAGCGCGGTGCGGTTGCTGAGGACTTCGCGGCGCAGGATCTTGACCACCAGGGGCTCGTCGTCCCCCTCGCGCGAGGCAAGATAGACGCGCGCCATGCCGCCTTCGCCGATCAGGCGCAGGACCTTGATGCCGGGAATGCGGATCTTCGCGCCGAGGGAGTGTCCCTCCATGCGCTTGGCGAGCTCGGGCGACACGGTGCGCTCCACCGCGTCGGCGGTGAGCTCGCGCACCGAGGCGAGGAGCTTCTCCCGCGTCAGCTCCTGCTTGCGCTGGTAGTCGTCCGCGCCTGCCTTCATGGCGCGCACGGCGATGATCTCGTTGCCGGCGCCGGTGAGGAACAGGATCTTCGGGCAATCGGCGCGCTGCTTGAGCTTCTGCAGCCAGTCGAGCCCGTCGCCGCGCCCGAGCATGTAGTCGAGGATGATCGCCTGGTAGGAGCCGAGCGGGAAATCGCGCTCCGGCATGCCGCGCTCGAGGGGATCGAGCTCGTCGACCACCGCGTCCGGCCAGCGCTGCTTGATGTAATGCCCGAGCAGGCTGCGCAGGTCGGGGTCGTCGTCGATGATGAGGATGCGCACGGCTACGCCCGGCGGGCGCTCATTCGTAGACGATCTCGACCTTGGCGAGATAGTCCGCGTATTCGCGGATGCGCGTATCGAGCGAGGCGCGGTCGCCGCTGCGAGCGCCGTCCTCGATGTACTTCCCCAGGGTCGAGACGTGGTCGAACCCGTAGGAAACGCCAACGCCCTTCATGCGGTGGCCGAGCTGGCGCAGCTGCTCGAAATCGGCCGAGGCGAGCGCGACGCGCAGCGTGTCGAGCTCCTTGTGGCGATTCTTGATGAAAACGGGGATCAGGTCTTCCAGGTCGCGAGCGACCGTGACCTTGTACTCGCTCTGTGCCATGGCCGGCGATTATAGGCGGCAGGCATGCCCGGGCGGTCAGGGATTGTCAGACAGCGCGTCTCGCGCGCGCGGCAGATGCGGGTGGAGCGTGAGCGCGGCGGCGAAGGCATAGCGCGCCTCCTGCGCGGCGCCGGCGCCGAGCAGGATTTCCGCGAAATGCAGCATCGCGGCGAAGTGCCGCGGCTCGAGCTCCAGCGTGCGCCGGATGTCGTGCAGGCACTCGGCGTCGCGCCCGAGGAGGTAGTAGAGCGTCGCGCGCTTGTGCCAGGCCTCCGCGTAGAGCGGGGCACGGCGCAGGAGAATGCTGAGCCGGGTCTCGGCGATGTCGTAGCGCTTGGCGGCGATATCGCGGGTGGCCGCGTCGAGGGCTGCGGCCGCCGCGCGGTGCGGATGATGCATCCAGGCGCCCCAGATGCGGTCTTCGGTTTCCAGCGCTTCGTCGCTTGCGCAGGTGCTCAGGCGCCGGAAAAGCTGCGCCAGGGCCGGCAGGTCGAGCGTGGGGCGCCGCTCGCGCCGCCCGGCAATCAGGCCGAGGATCTCGATCTCGGTGCCGGTCATTCGAGGAACATCTTAATGGAAATCCCTCGAGGCCGTTTCGAGCGGCCCGAGGAGCGCGCTGTAGTCCATCAGGCGCTGCGCGATGAGGTGCACGACCTCGCCATCGCGCTCGATGCGGCCCTGCACGCCAAGGAGCTGCGCCCCCAGGAGCTCACGGCGCTGGCGCTCCACCAGCCGGCTCCACACGACGACGTTTACATTCCCCGCTTCGTCTTCGAGGGTGACGAAGATCACGCCGCTCGCCGTATCCGGCCGCTGGCGGCAGGTAACGAGGCCCGCGACACGCGCCCTGGCGCCGTGCGGCAGCGCCTGGAGGCCCTTCGAATCCAGCAATCCGCGCTCGCGCAGGTGAGCGCGCAAAAGGGCAAGCGGATGGCGCCCGAGCGTAAGCCCCAGGCTCGCGTAATCGGCAACGATGTCCTGGCCTTCGCTTGGCGCCGGCAGCTCAGGCAGGGCATCGCGCGCCGGCGCATCGAGCGGCGCACGGCGCACGGCGCCGGCAGCCGCCCAATGTGCGTTGCGGCGGTGGCCGGCGAGCGATTGCAATGCACCCGCAGCGGCCAGCGCGCGCAGATCCTTCCGGTTGAGGGCCAGGTCGTAAGCCGACCTATAGGGCTTCCCCGAAGCAATGCGCCTGCCCGCCGCTTCGCTCAGTCCGCTCACCCTGCGCAGGCCCAGGCGCAGACCGCCCTGTTCGAGCGTGCAATCCCATTCGCTGAGATTGACGTCCGCGGGGAGTACTTCCACACCGTGGCGCCGCGCATCCTGCACGAGCTGAGCGGGCGCATAGAACCCCATCGGCTGGCTGTTGAGAAGCGCGGCACAAAAGGCCGCCGGATAATGGCACTTTAGCCAGGCGGATATGTAGACGAGGAGCGCGAAGCTCGCCGCATGCGATTCCGGAAAGCCGTATTCGCCGAAGCCGAGGATCTGGCGGTAGAGGCCGTCGGCGAACTCGGCGCTGTAGCCGTGCCGCGTCATGCCCTCCTTCAGCTTGCCTTCGAAGTGCTCGAGGCCGCCGCGCTTCTTCCACGCTGCCATCGAGCGGCGCAGGCGGTCGGCTTCTCCGGGCGTGAACCCGGCGGCCACCATCGCGAGCTGCATCACCTGCTCCTGGAAAATCGGCACGCCGAGCGTGCGTCCCAGCACCTGCTCCACCGCCGGGCTCGGATACGTAATGGGCTCCTCCCCGCGCCGTCGGCGCAAATAGGGATGCACCATGCCGCCCTGGATCGGGCCGGGCCGCACGATCGCGACCTCGATCACCAGGTCGTAGAAGTTTTTCGGCTTGAGCCGCGGCAGCATGCTCATCTGCGCGCGCGACTCGATCTGGAACACGCCGACGGTATCGGCCTTCTGGATCATCTCGTAGACCTTCGCGTCTTCCGCCGGCACTTCGTGCATGCGCCTCCCCACGAACGCGAGCGCCCGCCGGATCACCGTGAGCATGCCGAGACCTAGGACATCGACCTTGAGAAGGCCCAGCGCCTCGAGGTCGTCCTTCTCCCACTGGATCACCGTGCGATCGGGCATCGCCGCGTTCTCGATCGGCACCAGCTCGGCGAGCGGGCCGCGCGCGATGACGAATCCGCCCGGATGCTGCGACAGGTGCCGCGGGAAGCCGCGCAGGAGCTGTGCGAACCCGAACCACGTGCTCGTCGCCGGAAGGGCCTGGTCCCAGAATGCGAAGCCTTTCGCGGCGCGGTCGATCTCGTCGGCGGCAATGCCGAGCGCCTTGCCGACGTCGCGCACCGCGCTTTTCGGCCGGTAGCAGATCACCGTGGCGGCCAGCGCGGCGCGCCCGCGCCCGTATTTTCCGTAGACGTACTGGATCACCTCCTCGCGCCGCTCGTGCTCGAAATCGACGTCGATGTCCGGCGGCTCGTTCCTCTCGCGCGAGACGAATCGCTCGAACAGCATGTTCATGCGCACCGGATCCACCTCGGTGATGCGAAGCGCATAGCAGACCACGGAGTTCGCCGCCGAGCCGCGGCCCTGGCACAGGATGCCCTGCGAGCGCGCGAAGCGCACCAGATCCTCGACCGTGAGGAAGAACGGCTCGTAGCCAAGCTCGGCGATGAGCGCAAGCTCGCGCTCCACCGCGGCGCGCACTTTGGGCGGCGTGCCGCCGGGAAAGCGCGAGCGCAGTCCGTCCTCGGTCAGCTTGGCGAGCCAGCCGGCCGGCGTTTGCCCGGGTGGAACCAGCTCGCTCGGGTACTCGTACTTCAACGATTGCAGCGAGAAATCGCAGCGCTCGGCGATGCGCACGCTCTCCTCCAGTAATTCCAGGGGATAGAGCTGTGCGAGCCGCATCCGCAGGCGCAGGCTCCTCTCGGCGTTCGGCAGCAAGGCCTGTCCGCACTGCGCCACGGGCTTGCCCAGCCGAATGGCGGTCAGCACATCGTGCAGCGGCTTGCGCGAGCGCAGGTGCATGCGCACGTCGCCGGCCGCCACGAGCGGCAGGCCGTGCTCGCGGCCGAGTTCCTGCAGCTCGTGCAGCCGCGCGCGGTCGTTCGGACCGCAATGCAGCTCGACCGCAATCCACGCACGGCCGGCGAAGCGCTCGGCGATCCAGCGTGCCGGCGATGCATCGGCGCCGGGCACCCAGAGGAGCAACGCCCCGCTCTTCGCCACGGGTTCCAGATCGGTCCGCGAAAGCGCATACGAGCCCTTCTTGCCGCGGCGCCGGCCGGTCGTGATGAGCACCGAGATGGCGCCATAGGAAGCGCGGTCGGCGGCGAGGAGGACGAATTGGCTGCCGTCGTCGAGCCGGATTTCCGTGCCGTGGAGGAGCTTCAGGCCGCATTCCTTCGCCGCCAAATGCGCGCGCACGGCGCCGGCGAGCGAGCATTCGTCGGTCAGCGCGAGCGCCTTGTAGCCGAGCGCGCGTGCGCGCTCGACGAGCTCCTCCGGATGCGATGCGGCGCGCAGGAAGCTGAAGTTCGACAGGCAGTGGAGCTCGGCGTAGTCAGGCAAAGAAGCCATGCAGGTACCAGTGGTCGTGTTCTCGATAAACCCACGCGACGGCGGCGCCGATTCGCGCCACGAAGTAATCGCGCCGCGCGTCGTCGCCGTCCCACCAGCCGCAGGCAATGCGCTCGGGGCCTGCAAGCAGCGTGAGGTTGCGTTCTTCAATGTGAATGACTTTTTCCAAAAGCCAGGCCGGCCTCGGCCCCGGCTGGACGAACTCATGCGGGTCCCAGTCGCCCGCCTCGACGCGGCGCCAGGCGTATTCCGGACGATGATCCGGAAAGGGGGTGATGCCGTGCACCGCATCGCGGCCAAGGCGAGCCTGCAGGCGCTCGAGCAACCGCGCCCAATCCTCCGTCTCGCCCGCGCTGTCGCCGCTCATTTTGCTGAACAGCCCGCCGCTTCGGCCGCCGAGCGGAGCGAAATCGGCCGCCTCGAGGCCGATGGCCTCGACGGGCTGCGCGAGCGCCAGGGTGCCGAGCTTCTCGCGCAGGAGAGCCGATAGCCGCTCGGCGTCGCGCGCCGGCGAGGCGAGCTCGACCCGCACGGCGCTCTTCGTGCGATTGCGGTGCTGGAGGTTCAGCGTAAAAGCGCGTACGCCTGCATGGCGCGCGGCGAGCAGGCCTTCGAGCTGGATGATGAGCCGCCGCGCCGCGAAGAGCAGCGCCTCCGCATGAGTGACTTCCGCCGGCAGCTCGAGTGCCGCATCGAAGCGCTCCGGCGGCGTGAAGAACTCGCGCGGCTCGGCAGCTCGTCCTAGCGCCCGGTCGAGCTCGTCGATCAGGCCCGGGCCGCAGCGCTGCGCGAGGCCGTCGCGCGGCAGCGCGAGGAGCTCGCCCACGGTTGCGATGCCGATGCTGCGGAAAAAACTCTCGTCGACACGCATCACCGAGACGGGAAGCTCCGCAAGCGGCAGACCGCCGCCGCGTGCACGCCAAAGCGCGGCACGCGCCGTGGGTCCACTCGCCACGGCAGCCGCTACGCCCATCCCGGCAAGCCCGCTTTCCAGCGCCGCCGTCAGGCCATCGTGGCCGCCGAAATAGCGCAGGCTGCCTTCGATCTCGGCCACCAGCGCATCGGGGGGCTCGAGCGCGACCCTAGGCGTGAACTGGCAGGCCCAGGCGGCTATCGGCTCGAGCTTCCCGGCCGCCAGGCCGGGAAGGTGCAGCGCGACCCACAGCATGGAAAGGTCTTTTCAAAGGCAGGCGCAGCGCCGAAGCGGCCGGCGCGCCGCGCCGCTTGACGATGCGGACATCGAGATCGGTTCCCGCCGGCCCGAGCGCGAGGCGCAGGCAGGCGGGGGAGGATTCGGCGGCGGCCGTGAGCGGACGGAACAGGAACGCAGCCGCGTGGCTCGATTCGGCCGCGACGGCCAGGCGCTGCAGCTCCGCATAGCGCGGTCTCGCGAGCCAGGCCGCGAGCGCGTGGCAGCTCCCCGAGCGCAAGGCCTGCTCGGCTGCCCACAGCGCATCTCGCCGGCACGCAGGCCTTACGACCAGCAGGTTGACGAGGTCGATGCCTGCGGCCGCCAGGGCAGGCGCATAAGGCACATGGGGCGGCGCCACCCATACGCAGCGTCGGCCAGTCTTGGTCAGGGCGGCCAGGGCCGGCAGGATGAGCCGGAGCTCGCCGATGCCCGCTTCACCGCACAGCAGCTCGGTCAGCCCCTGCCGGGGCCAGCCTGCGCCGGGCAACTCGGCATCGAGGCTCGCAAACCCGCTCGGCACGGCCGCAACCGCCTGCGCCAATGCGCCGCCCCGCCAGACGGGGTGCCGCTCCAGGATTTCGGCGAGGCCGGGCATACTGTATTTTTATACAGTACCGGCCGCAAAGGCAAGGGGGCTACTGCCCGGTCTTCAGCCTGCGCAGCTGCGCCTGGTACGCCGCCATGAAATCGCGGCCGAACACCTTGTTGAAGTCCTCCTGCGCCTCCTGCGAGAGCTTCTGCTGGTGCGCGGTGAAAAGCTCCCACATCTTGGCCTTGCGCCCGCCGAGGCTGAAGCCGCCGCCGCCGGATTTCTCGAACATCTTCTCGAGCACCTGGGGATCGAAGCGGCGCAGCGCCCCCATGATCGCCGAGCGCATGCCGGACATCAGGGCGAGCTCGTGCGCCCGCAGGTCCTCGGCGGCGTCGCTGATCGCCTGCACCGGCTCGAGGAAGCCCTCGGTGCGCTGCGCCGGATCGAAAAGGAAATCCATCGCTTCCTGCGGATCGCCCATCAGCTTGAGCGGATTGTTGTCGCGCGCCGCCACCATGGTGCGCTCCTCGGCCTCGAACTCCTTCCTCATCTCGCTGCGCGCGATGAG
>DATLDY010000132.1:0-47850 GCA_035525655.1 Burkholderiales bacterium | reverse complement strand
TGCGGGTCGTAGCCGTACTCGTCGACCAGGCGCTTCTCGACCACCGAGATCTTCTGGCGCGTCTCGTCGTCGGGCCGCGCCGAGGAGCTCACCAGGCGCAGCACATCGCGCCGGCTCTCGAACAGGTACTGCTCGATCGCGTCGTGCAGCGGCGCATGGCTGTCGAGCGTGAATTTCTCGCCGCGCTTGTAGGCGCCCATCGCCTTGCGCACGACTTCCTGGCGGAACGAAAGCTTGCCCGACTCGGAGATGCGGATCTTCTCCTCGACCGAGCGCATGAAGCGCTCGTCGGCCTTGCGCTCCTCGCTGGTGATCGGGTCGCGCAGCGTGCGGTTGTCGAGCGTGGCCTCGACCTCGTCGAGGTACTTGTCCAGGAGCTGCTGCGCCTCCTGCTCGAAGGAGACGAAAAGTGCCTTGTGCACGTCTTCCTTCACCCAGCGGTTGTAGAAGTCCTTGCGCACGGCGACCAGGAAGTCGATCCATTTGCGCTTCTTCTTGCCGTCGATGCGCACGTCGGATTCGATCGCATCCTTGAGCGCGATGAGGACGTCCATCGTCGTCAGGCTCTTCGCCTCGGACTGGATGATGGCGTTGGACAGCGCATTGATGACGAAGCGCGGGGACACGCCGGCGAGGCCTTCCTCCGGGTTGCGCGCGCGCATCTTGGCCGCCTCGCTGGGCGCCATGCCCTCGACGTCCTCGCCCGCGTACAGGCGAACCTTCTTGACGTTGTCGGCGTCGCGCTCCTCGCCCTCGGACATGCGCGAGAGCACCGAGAAAACGGCCGCGACATGCAGCGCGTGCGGATCGAGGTGCACCTGGCGGAAGGCCTGCGTGGAGGAGCACAGCTTGCGGTAGATGCGCGCCTCTTCGCGGTAATCCAGGGTGTAGGGCACCTGGATGATGACCATGCGGTCGAGGAGCGCCTCGTTCTCGGGCTCCTGCAGGAACTTGCGGAACTCGGCGAGGTTGGTGTGCGCGACGATCGTCTCGTCCAGGTGGATGAGCGGGAAGCGCGACACCTTGACGTTCTTCTCCTGGGTGAGCGTGAGCAGGAGATACAGGAACTCGCGCTTCACCTTCAGGATCTCGATCATCTCGAGAAGCCCGCGGCTCGCCGCGTACACCGCGCCCGACCAGGACCACGCGCGCGGGTCGCCTTCATCGCCGAACTCGGCGACCTTTGAAAGATCGACCGAGCCGACCAGGTCGGCGATGTCGGCCGTGGTCGGGTCGTGAGGTGCATAAGTGCCGACGCCCAGGCGCCCGGCCTCGGAGACGAAGATGCGCTGCACCGGCACCTGCATGAAGTCACCGTTGAACTCGTGCTGCAGGCGCGCCGTGCAATGCGGGCACAGCTCGCCGGCGATCTCCACGCCATAGGTCTGGCGGAATTGGCCGCGCAGCGTGTGCGGGATGAGGTGCAAGGGGGACTCGTGCACCGGGCAGCCGTGGATCGCGTAAAGCGCGCCCTTTTCGCTCTGGCTGTAGATCTCCAGGCCGCGCTTGAGCAGGATCACCATGCTCGACTTGCCGCCCGAGGGCGGGCCAAGCAAGAGGAGGAGGCGCCGGCCGACTTCGGAGCCGGCGGCTGCGGCCTTGAAGTAGTCGACCACGCGCCCGATAGTCTCGTCCACCCCGTAGAGCTCGTCTTCGAAAAGCGAGCAGCGGAAACGTCCGCTGACATCGTCGAAGCCGTTGGCGCGCAGCATGTCCCAGATGTACTGGTGGCTCGAGCGCGTGATGCCCTTCGGATCGGCGGGGAATACGGTCTCGAGGAATTCGGACAGCGTTCCGCTCCAGCGTGCGGCGCGGTGCTCCTTGGTGAACTCGACTAGCGACTGCATGAAATCCGAGTGCCGCTCGGTCGTCCCAGTCTTCATCAGAGCCTCCGGGTTCGCGCTCATATCACTCCTTCGTCGGGGCCGGTTTCGGCCCTTTTGCACGGGGAGTACCATTTCCCCACAGCGCCCGCGTGTTGTATTGCGCGCGCCTGTATCCCTGAACGCGCCGCTCGGCCTAAGAGTTGACCCGTCGCCGCGATATCGGGGTTGTGGTGACTCGGTGACAATGGCATGGCGACAAGCGGATCGAAGCGGAGGACCGGATGCTGAAAGAAATCCACGGAGTCACGGACGACGGCGCGGCGCGCCGGCGCTGGTTCCACGACGAGTTCTTCGACCTGTTCGTGTGGCAGGCCGAGGGCGAGGTCACGCTGTTCCAGCTGTGCTACGGCGTCGATTCGAGCGATCGCGCGCTCGTCTGGGACAAGGCGCGCGGATTTTTTCACGATGGCCCGCCCGCGCCGGACGAAGTGGTAACTCGCTTCGACGACGCCGCGACCGCGCTTCCCGAGGACCTTCGCGCGGACATCCGCGAGAAGATCCATGAGTTCGCCGGCCGGCGGCTGGCGGTGACGTCGCGGCGCAAGCAGTTCCGCCGCGCCGCCTGGCAGCGCTAGCCAGCTACTACACAAGTCGACGATCGGCGACAATGGTCCCTCCTTAAGGGGAGGAACCATGAAACCGGAACTCATGCTGCTCGTCTGGGCTGTGCTGCTGACGTTCGTGCAGATGCTGGTCGCAGTCAGCGGCGCCACCCTGCAAGTCGGACTGCCCGCGCTCGCGGGTAACCGCGAAGGCCTCGTCCCGTGCACGGGCTGGGCCGGACGCGCGGCGCGCGCGCATCACAACATGCTCGAGAACCTGGTGCTGTTCGCCGCGCTGGTCCTGGTCGCCGTCGTCGCCGGCAAGACCAACGGGACGACGCTTCTGGGCGCGCAGATTTTCCTCTGGGCGCGAGTGGCCTACGCGATCGTCTACGTCGCGGGCATTCCCTGGCTGCGCACCGGCCTCTGGTTCGTCTCCGTCATCGGCCTGGCGATGATCTTCCTGCAGCTCGTGTAGGGCCCGCGTCTTGCTCCTCGTCCGCGATGGCGGACGAGGCGCTCTACGATTGCGCGATCATCGGCGGCGGCCCCGCGGGATTGCTTGCGGCCGTCTATCTCGCGCGTTTCCGGCGAAAACCGCTGCTCGTCGACGCCGGTCGATCCCGCGCGCGCTGGATACCGCGCACGCGCAATATCCCGGCGTATGCGGATGGTCTCGAGGGCGATGAGCTCCTTGCGCGGCTGCGCGAGCAGGTAGCGCGCTATTCGATCGAAACCGTTGCCGACGAGGTCATGGCGCTCGAAGGCAAAAGCGGCGAATTCCTCATTCGCGGCGCGCATGCCGTGTGGCGCGCGCGCCACGTGATCCTGGCCACGGGCGTGGTCGACCGCATGCCCGAACACCTCGAAAACCTCTGGACGCTCGTCAAGCGCGGCGCGGTGCGCCTGTGCCCGGTCTGCGATGCGTTCGAGCTCTGCGAGCGGCGGATCGGCTTGCTTGCCGAGGGGGATGTCGCCGAACGGGAAGCGCGCTTCCTCGCAAGTTACTCGGCAACGGTCAGCGTTTTCGCGCCGGGCGAAGTGGTCGAGGTCGTGCACGGCACCGCGGGGCTCAGCGTGCGCACGAGGTCAGGGACGCTCGCGCACCTCGATGCACTGTATGTCGGCTGCGGGTCGGACGTGCACTCGGGCCTGGCGACAGCGCTCGGCGCGCGCTGCGACGAGCAGGGCTTCCTCTTTGTGGACCAGAAGCAGCAGACGTCGGTGCCGGGCCTCTACGCTGCCGGCGACGTGGTGCAGTCGCTGTCGCAGATTTCGGTCGCCTACGGACAGGCGGCGATCGCGGCGAGCGCCATCAACGTCGCGCTCAACGCGTAGCTGCGCTCTTAGTCGACACGCCGATCGCCACCGGACGGATGACCGATCCCGCGGCGCCCTTGTCGCGCGCCGGCAGCACGATGGTGCAGGCGAGCCACACCCGGTCGCGCGCGAGCTCGTCGAGCTTTGCGTTCTCGATGTGGTGGATGCCCGCCTGGGTGAGCATGTGGTGGTGCACGGAGAACGGCAGCGCCGGCGGCGTGCCTTCCGCCGGGCCGGCCTTGCCTTCCAGCATGCCTTCCGGAATGGCGTCGATGAACGGCGTGTCGAGGCCGATGGCGACGATGCGCTTCTCCGCGAGGTAGCGCGCCGCTTCGTACGCCAGGCCGGGCGCCTTGGTGTAATAGAACTTCTCGGTGTCCGGATCGCGCCAGTAGTCGCCCCAGCCGGTGTGCACGTACACGACGTCGCCGGGCAGGATGCCGCGCTTCGCGAGACCTTGTACGCGCATCATTTCCTCGATGTGCTTCACGGTGACGACCTCGCCGGCCTTCATCGGCTGGCCCTTGCCGACGAGCGCCTTCGCGTCGAGCAGCACGGCGCTCGTGATGATCGGCGGCACCTTGTCCATGCCGAGCTTGAGCAGCGGCGAGTCCGGCGTCGGTTTTACTTCCTGCTGCGTGAATCCGCCGTAGTACACCGCCTGGTCGGCGGGAAACGCCGACTTGCCGTCCCAGGGCTGGCGCAGCGCGCCGAAGTGGCCGAGGGCGTCGAACTGCGTGCCCTGCTGGCCCGGGTCGGCGCCTTCGATCATTTTCTCCATGTTGAAGGCCTGCGCGGTCATCGGGATGCCGGCGCTCGCCTGCGGCTTCACCGCATACGGACCCGCGAAGGGCGACAGCGGCATCGTGTTCGAGCGCACGTGCGAGAGCTCGTACGATTGCGCGCCGGCCTGCGACAGGTGCCACGCGCAGCGCCCCCAGCTGGCGGCGCCCATCTGGTTCGCCATGCCGCGCTCGTCGCCCGCCGGCCATGGCGGCGCAGGCATCGTCGCGCGCTGCACTTTGAGCGGTTCCGCGGCGTGAACCAGCAGCGGGAAGGCGAGGAGAATCCAACTAAGATAGGTGCGCATAAAAATCCCAGAAGGGGAAGGCATTTGAGGGCGGTGCGGCAAGTCTACCGGGCTGGGCGGGTTTCGCTCGGCTTGGTCGCGGCGATTGCCGCATTTTTCACATCGTTTCCCGTCCTCGCGTCGAGCGACCCGTTTGCCGATGCGCTTCCCGAAGGCGGCGCCGCCGTCGGCTACCTGTGGCGGCACGAGCGCCTGACCTACCGCGGCGCCGAGGGCGGGCTCGACAACGTCCCGCTCTATCTCTACGAAGGAGAGCGCGCATACCTCCACGGCACGCGCCTCGGTCTCAAATTCCGGCACGACGACTGGCGCCTCGACGCCTTCCTGCGCTATCGCTTCGAGGGCTTCACGCGCGACAAGCGGCCCGAAGCCGCGGCCGCGCTGGGGATCGAGGCGCGCGAGCCCGGCTGGGATGCAGGCATCAGCGCGCGGCGCAACCTGCCGTGGGGAACGCCCTACATCGAGCTCCTGCGCGATGCGAGCCACAGCTCGGAAGGCACGGAGCTGCGCGCCGGCTACTGGAATGAATGGCGCCGCGGTCGGCTGACGCTAAAGCCCCACGCGATGCTCGCGTGGCGTAATTCCCGCCTCAACGATTACTACTATGGGACAGTAGGCTATCGCGCCGGTGCCGGCATCGATGCGCAGGCCGCGCTCTATGCGAGCTATGCGCTTACCGAGAGCTGGAACCTGCTCGGCGGTGTCATCGCTACGCGCCGATCGAGGGAGGTCACGTCGAGCCCGATCGCCCAGGGCGGACTGGAGCACGAGGCCTTTCTCGGCTTCCTCTACGACTTCTCGCCGAAGCAGAAGCGCTGGGAGCCCGAATCAAAGCCGCTGATCGTTAAGGCGCTGTATGGCCACTCGAGCGACTGCGACGTGCTGCAGATCGTGCGCCTGTCCTGCACCACGCGGCACACCGTGGACAACACCAACATCGCGGCCGTGCACGTGGGGCGCAAGCTCATCGAAGGCGCCGGCGGCTGGCCGGTGGATGTGGCCGGTTTTATTGGCGTGCAGCGCGAGCTGCAAAAAGGCTACCAGGACGACTTCTGGTCGGTGATGGCCTTCTTCAAGGCGTACTGGTACGGCTGGCCGTGGGACAAGTGGGCGCGCACGCGCCTCGCCATCGGCAGCGGGCTTTCGTACTCCGAGCAGATCTCGCAGATGGAGCTGCACGACCAGGGCCGCCGCGGGCGCGGCAACTGGAAGCTGCTGAATTATCTGGACCCAAGCTTCGACGTGCGCATTGCGCGCGATACTTACGTCGGCGTCGGCGTATCGCACCGCTCGGGCGCGTTCGGCAAGTCGCAGTTCCTCGGCAACGTCAACGGAGGCTCCAACTACATCTATGTCTCAGTCGAAACCGCCTTTTAGCGACATTCAGGTTTTGAGCACGCTCGCCCTGAAGGGCGCGCTCGAAGCCGCCGCGCCCGGCCTGCGCGCCGAATTCCATGCCACGCAGGCGCTCCTGAAATCCATCGCCGAGGGTGAGAGCGCCGATGTCGTCATTCTCACCGCGGAGGGCATCGACCAGCTCGTGTCGCAGAGCGCGGTGCTCGCGGATACTCGGCTCGAGCTCGGGCGCTCCGGTGTCGGCCTCGCGGTACGCGCCGGCGCGTACAAGCCCAGAATTGGGTCCCTCGAAGAGCTAAAACAGGCCCTGCTCGCCGCCGATTCCGTCGGCCACTCGAAGCAGGGCGCGAGCGGGCTCTACTTCGCGGGCCTCCTCGACAAGCTCGGCCTCGCGCAGAAGCTTAAAAAGCGCGTGATCGTGGAGAAGGGCCCCGTGGCCGCGCGCATCGTGACCGGCGAAGTGCAGCTCGGCGCGCAGCTTCTCTGCGAGCTCGCCCCGGTCAAGGGAATCGACATCATCGGGCCGTTCCCGGACGAGGTGCAGAAGTACTACTCGTTCTCCGCCGCGGTGATGAAGTCGTCGAAGAAGCCTGACGCAGCGAAAGCATTCCTCGCCTTCATGCGGACCGAGCCGGTGCGCGCGGCGATGAAGAAAAACCTGATCGAGCCCGGCTAGCCGCCTTGCACGGAGTAGCCGCCGTCCACCGGGATGGCGGTGCCGGTGATGAAGTCGGAAGCCGGCGAGCACAGGAACACGGCGATGCCGCCCATGTCCTGCGGCGTTCCCCAGCGACCCGCCGGCGTGCGCCCGACCACTCGCTCGTGCAGCCCGCCGATCTCCTTGCGCGCGCGCTGCGTGAGCGCCGTATCGATCCACCCCGGCAGCACCGCGTTCACCTGGATGTTGTCCTTGGCCCACGCGCAGGCGAGAGCGCGGGAGAGCTGCACGATGCCGCCTTTGCTCGCGCCGTATGCCGCGACGAAGGACGCGCCGAAGATCGACATCATGGAGCCGATGTTCACGATCTTGCCGCCGCCGGCGCGCTGCAGGTGCGGATAGGCGGCCTGCGAGGCGACGAAGGCGCTCGTCAGGTTGCTGTCCAGCACCTTGCGCCACTCGTCGATCGCGTAGTCCTGCGGCGCCTTGCGGATGTTGATGCCGGCATTGTTCACCAGGATGTCGAGCCGGCCGAGGCGTTCGGCCGCCTGCGCCACCATGCCGCGGCAGGCGCGCTCATCGGTGATGTCGGCGGCAAGCGCAAAGGCGCCGGCGCCCAGGCTCTTCACCGCCTGCGCATTCTTCTGCGCATCGCGCCCGGCGATGGCCACCTTCGCGCCGGCGCCCGCCAGCGCCTGCGCCATGCCGAGGCCGATGCCGCCGTTGCCGCCGGTGACGAGCGCGGCCTTTCCCGTCAGGTCGAAAAGGTTCATGGCGTGGATTATGTATTACTTGACAAAAGCAAGTATCCGGCAGGAGCATCGCGGCATGTCGCGTATCGACTCGGTGCGGCGGTTCAATCGGTTCTATACCCGGCGCATCGGCGTGCTGCGCTCCGACTACCTCGGCAGCACGTTTCCGCTGCCGCAGGCGCGCGTGCTCTACGAGATCGGCGAGCGCGGCGAATGCACCGCGAGCGAGCTCGGCGCCGAGCTCGACCTCGACCTGGGCTATCTCAGCCGCCTGCTGCAGGGGCTGCGGCGCCAGCGCCTGGTGCAGGGCGAGGCCGCGAAGCACGACGCCCGGCAAACCACGCTCTCGCTCACGCCCAAGGGGCGGCAGGCCTTCGCGGCGCTCGACGAAAGCTCGCGCCGCGCGATGGGCGAGATGCTGGCGCCGCTGCCTTCGGCGCACCGTGACCGGGTTGTAAAGGCGATGCAGACCGTGCAGTCGGCGCTGGAGGCGCAAAAGGGCAAGGTCACGCTGCGCCCGCACCGGCCCGGCGACATCGGCTGGGTGGCCCAGCGCCACGGCGCGGTGTACGACAAGGAATACGGCTGGGGCCTCGCGTTCGAGGCGCTGGTCGCCGACATCGGGGCGAAGTTCATCCGCGACTTCGACCCGAAGCGCGAGCGCTGCTGGATCGCCGAGATCGACGGTGAGCCGGTCGGCTCGGTCTTCGCGGTGAAGCAGAGCGCGAGCGTCGCCAAGCTGCGCCTGCTCCTGGTCGAGCCTCACGCGCGCGGGCAGGGGCTCGGCCGGCGCCTGGTGGAGGAATGCATCGCGTTTGCGCGTAGCGCGGGATACCGCAAGCTCGTGCTCTGGACGCAGTCCAACCTGGTCGCTGCGCGCGCCATCTATGCGGCGCAGGGGTTCCGGAAAGTCAAAAGCGAGCCGCACCGGGAATTCGGCGTGTCGCTTACGGGCGAGTACTGGGAGCTCGAGCTCTAGGCCGCGGCGCGGAACTTGACCGTGCGGTTGCGCCCGTCCTGCTTCGCCGCATAGAGCGCTCCGTCGGCGTGCGCGGCGAGCGCGTCCAGCGTGCCGCCGTCCTCGGGATAGCAGGCGATGCCGATGCTTACGCTTGCCGACACGCTGGTGCCGTTGACCGGCAGCGCGGCATTGGCGATGCGGGTGCGGATGCGCTCGGCGACTTCCATCGCCCCCTTTGCGGGCGTGTCGGGCAGCAGCACGATGAACTCGTCGCCGCCATAGCGCGCGGCTACATCCGTGAAGCGCAGCTCTGCCTGGATCGCCTGCGCGAGCTGGCGCAGAAGCTGGTTGCCGGCCGGGTGGCCGTGCGCGTCGTTCACCGCCTTCAGGTTGTCGGAATCGATCATCAGCACGCTCGCCGCGCGCCCGTGGCGGGCGGCCTGCGCGAACAGGCGGTTGGCGGCGAGGGCGAAGCCGCGCACGTTGAGGAGCTCCGTCAGCTCGTCGGTCTCGGCGAGCGTCTTGGCCCGCGCGAGGCCGTAGCGGATGTCCGCGGAGAACATGGTGGTGATGTAGCCGACCAGCAGCACCGGCGCCATTTGCGCGAACAAGGTGCCGGCGAAGCGCAGCGAGAGGATCTCTTCCGGCGAAACGCCGCCGCCGAGGTAAAGGTAGCAGGCCGCGATCAGCGCGACCGTGAGGAGCGTGAACACCTTGCCCAGGGTCAGCGCGGAAGTGATGACCGGCAGGAGGTACGCATTCAGCAGCGGGCTCGCCAGCCCATCGGTGTGCCATAGCACCCAGGTGATGAAGGCAATCATGCCGCTCGCCTCGAACGCGATCTTCCAGCGCGTCTCGGTGCGGTAGAAGTTGGCGTAGCGGAAGCTCATGACGAGCGCCGCGTAGAAAAACAGGCCCATCGAGATGGCGGCGCTCGACTCGGCGTCCTCGCGGGCGCCGCCGAAGATCAGGTACAGCAGGACGAGGATGAGAAGCAGCCAGTGGATCTCGGCGACGGTGCGCGAGATGCCGCGAAGCTCTTCCTGCTCTATGGAGACCGTCGGTCCCCCGGACGATTGCTGTTTCAGCACGCGGGCTTCCCCCTAGAAGCCGTGCGCTATTATCCATCGCGATGGAATTGTCCGCCAAGGGATTGCGCGTCCTCGTGACCGCGGGCGGGGCCGGCATCGGGCACGCGATCGCGCAAACCTTTGCAAGCGCGGGCGCCCGCGTGCATACCTGCGACGTGGACGCGAAGACCAAGACGGACACGCTCGCCGACGTGGCGAAGCTCGACGATGTCGAGCGCCTGTTCGAAGATGTGAAGCGCCATCTCGGCGGGCTCGACGTCCTCGTCAACAACGCCGGCATCGCCGGCCCGACCGCCAAGGTAGAAGACGTGCGCCCCGAGGACTGGGACCGCTGCATCGCGGTCGATCTTTCCGGCATGTTCTATTGCACGCGCAAGGCCATGCCGCTCATCAAGGCCGCCGGCGGCGGCAGCATCGTCAACCTCTCGTCCGCGGCCGGCCGCCACGGCTTCCCGCAGAGGAGCCCGTACGCGGCGGCCAAATGGGGCGTGGTCGGCTTTACCAAAAGCCTCGCCGTCGAGGCCGGTCCCGACAAGGTGCGCGTGAACTGCATCCTTCCCGGCATCGTCGAGGGCGAGCGCATGGAACGCGTCGTCGCCGCCAAGGCCAAGGCGACCGGCGTGAGCCACGAGGCCTTCCGCGAGAAGTTCCTCGAGACGACGAGCCTGCGCTCGACCGTCAGCGCCCAGGACATCGCGAACATGGCGCTGTTCCTCTGCACGAGCGCCGGGGCGCGCATCACCGGCCAGGCGCTCGCCGTGGACGGCGACGTGCGCTACCTGGTTTAAGATTTACTTTCCTTTGCAGGAGGAGGAATGAAGACCACCGCATTCTTACTGCCGGCGCTCGCGCTGGCCGCGGCGCTCGCGCTTCCGGCGCATGCGCAGAAGGTGATCCGCGTCTGGCATACCGAGACGCAGCCCAACTCCCAGGAGGCGGTAAAGAACATCGCCAGGCGCTTCGAGGCGAAGAACCCCGGGGTGAAGGTCGAGGTGGAGGCCCTCGCCTGGGGGGACCTCGAGCCCAAGATCATGCAGTCGCTCGCCGCCGGGACGCCGCCCGAGCTTTCGCACGGCCAGCCGATCACCTGCTCGGCGCTCCAATCGAAGGGGCTGCTCCTGCCGCTCGATGAAGTGGTGAAGGCGCTCGGCGAGCAGAACATCTGGGACCAGGTGAAGCGCGTCTGCCGCGTCGGCAATACACAGTACGGGCTGGTGCATGCCGCGGGCACCTCGCTTCTCATCTACCGCAAGGACCTCGCGCAGAAGCTCGGCCTCAAGCCACCCAAGACCTGGGCCGATCTCGTGGCGAACGCCAAGGCATTCAGCAGCGCCGGGATGGCGGGCATCACCATCCCTGGCGACAACCTGTTCATCAACATCCTGCTGGGCGAGCTCATCAAGGCGAACGGCGGCGTGCTGTTCGACAAGCAGAACCGGCCGCAGCTCACGTCGAAACAGATGGCGGAGACGCTGGAATTCATCCGCGAGCTCACGCGCTATGCGCCCAAGGGCTGGGAGGGTCACGGCTACCTCGAGACCTTCACCAACCTCAGCGGCCAGAAGGCGGCAATGATGTATCAGGGCTACGGCCGCGGTGCGTCTCTCATCGAGAAGAACGCGCCGCCCGACATGGCGAATGCCGAGCACTTCGATGTCTGGGTGAAGCCGCATGGGCCCAGCGGCAAGGAGCCGGCGGCGCAGGTGGACGAAGAGCCCTGGATGCTCTTCAAGGGCTCGCGCAATCCCAAGGAGGCCATCGAGTTCCTCAAGTTCTTCTACCAGAAGGACAACTACCTCGAGTACGTGCAGACCGTCCCGATCCACCTCTTCCCGATCACCAAATCGCTGCGCGCCGACAAGGATTACCAGGCCACGCCGATGATCCAGCGCTGGAAAAGCTGGATCGACGTGCAGGAGGGCTACCTCAATCGCGACCAGGGCAAGCCCACGCTGGTGGTCGAATGGGAGGACATGAACTCCAAGCCCTACCTGATGGAGGTGCTCGGCAGCGGCATCCTGCGCGACATGGTGATGGACGTCGCGCTCGAGGGAAAGCCGGCGAAGGATGCCGGGGCGCGCGCGCAAAAACGGGTCGAGGAACTGCTTAAGTCGAAGGGCTATCTGAAGTAATGCATTCGGCGAGGGCGGGGTGGCTCCTCGTCCTGCCGGCGCTCGCGCTGCTCGCGGCGCTCGCGCTGTATCCGGTCGCATACGGCATCTGGATCAGCTTCTTCAACAAGCACTCGTTCTTTCCCGAGCAGCAGTTCATCGGACTGGCGAACTACAGCGCGGTGCTCGCGGACGAGGAGTTCTGGCGCTCGCTGCGGCTCGGGCTGGTCTATTCGCTCACCACCATCGTGCTGCAGCTCGTGCTCGGCACCGCCGCCGCGCTGCTCCTGAACGAGACCTTCCGGGGGCGGGGCCTGGTGCGCGCGGTGGCGATCTTCCCGTACGTGGTGCCCACCGTGGTCGCCGTCATCATCTGGAAGTGGCTCCTGAACAGCCAGTTCGGCCTGGTCAACTACGCGCTTGGCGTGGAGGTCAGCTGGTTCGGGCGCGACTGGATCATGGTGTCGCTGATCCTCGTGAGCGTGTGGCAATTCTTCCCTTTCGTCCTGCTTGCCGTGCTCGCCCGGCTGCAGACCATCTCTCCCGAGCTCTATGAGGCGGCCAAGGTCGACGGCGCCAATGCGTGGCAGCGCTTCCTGTACGTCACGCTGCCGCAGCTCGCGGGCGTGCTGTTCGTGACCGTGCTGCTGCGCTCGATCTGGATGTTCACCAAGTTCGACACACCCTGGCTCATCATCCAGGGTGGCGGCGCCGAGTCCTACATCCGCACGCTGCCGATTTACACCTACCAGCGCACCTTCGCCTACTACGAGGCCGGGCGCGGCTCGGCGATGGCGGTGCTGATGTTCCTGCTGCTCGTCGCAGCGACGGCGCTCTACTTCCACTTCTGGCGCCGCGAGGAGGAGACGTGAGGCGCGCCGCGCTGGCCGGCGGCGCCACGGCGCTCGTGCTCTTCACCGGCTTTCCGTTCGCCTGGATGGTGCTGACGGCGTTCAAGCGCTCGCACGAGATCTTCACCACGCCGCCCACGTTCCTGCCGGCGTCGTTCACGCTCGACAACGTCACCCAGCTTTTCGAGCAGACGCGGTTCGGGACCTATCTCGCGAACAGCGTGCTGGTCGCCAGCGCGACGGTCTTGCTGACGCTGGTCCTCGCCACCCCGGCAGCGTACGGGCTGACCCGTTTTCGCTGGCGCGGGCGCGACGCCGTCGCCACCACGGTGCTCTTTACCTACATGTTCGCGCCGATCATGGTGATCATCCCGTTCTACGTGCTGATGCGCAGCCTGCAGCTCACCAATACGCACACCGGGCTGGTGCTCGCCTACAGCGCCTTCTGCCTGCCGTTCGCGCTGTGGATGCTGCGCAGCTTCTTCCAGACGATCCCGTTCGAGCTCGAGGAGGCGGCGTTCATCGACGGCGCAAGCCGCGCCGGCGCCCTGGCGTACGTCGTGCTGCCGCTCGCGCTGCCCGGGATCATCGCCACCGGCACGTTCACCTTCATCCTGGCGTGGAACGACTACATCTTCGCCCGCGTGCTGCTCTCGGCCGACGAGCTGAAGACCTTGCCGGTGGGTATCGCCGATCTCTACAACGCGAGCGTCGTCGACTGGGGCATGATCATGTCCGCCGGCATGCTGGTGCTGCTGCCGGTGCTCGCGGTGTTCGTATTCATTCAACGCTATCTGGTTTCGGGCTGGGGCTCGGGAGGAATCAAGGGATGAGTTCTATGGGAAGACTCGACGGCAAGACCGCTCTGGTCACGGGCGGCGGGCGCGGCATCGGCCAGGCGATTGCGCTGCGCTTCGCACGCGAAGGCGCGAGCGTCGCCATAGTGGGCCCGCGCAAGCAGACGCTCGACGACACGGTCTCGAAAGCTCCCGGCATCGTGCCGATCGTCGGCGACGTCACGAAGCAGGATCAGGTCGACGCCGCGATGGCGGCGTTCATGAAGAAGTTCGGGCGCATCGACATCCTGGTCAACAACGCCGGCGGCACCGACCCGAAGCCCTTCTTCGACAAGACCGGCGAGGACTGGAAGCGGACCTACGAGCTCAACGTGGTGAGCGCCTTTCTTTGCGCGCAGGCGGCCGCGCGCCACATGCTCGGCGCAAAGAAGGGCACCATCGTCAACATCAGCTCGGTGCGCGGCCTCGAGCATTGCGGGCGCGAGCCGATCATGGACTACTCGGCGGCGAAGGCGGCGATGACCAGCTTCACGATGACGCTCGCCAAGCAGCTCGCGCCGCACATCACTGTCAACGCGGTCGGCCCCGGCCATACCAAGACCGACATCTGGAAGCAGCTGCCCCAGGAGGTGAAGGACAAGATGCTCGCCGGCACCTACCTGCAGCGCTTCGCCGAGCCCGACGACATCGCCAACGCGGTGGTATTCCTCTCCTCCGACGAGGCGAGCTTCATCACCGGCCAGCACCTTGTCGTCGACGGCGGCTTTTCGCTGAAAGCCGGCTAGAGACCCTGCTCCTTCAGCCAGCCCACGACCGTATCGACCAGCGGCTGCCGGTTGTTCACGAACCCGTGATGGGCGGGACCGCGCTCCTTGTTCGGCAGGACGACGTATTTGATGCTCGGCACGAGCGCCCCGCTCGACGTCGCGGCTGAGAGGAGCATCGGCGGCTCGAACGGCTGGATGATCGAATCGCCCTCGTCGCGCACCATGAGTACCGGATAGGGCACGCGGCGGATCCAGTACGTGCCGTCGGCCGTGCTGGAGTTCTCCCAGCGATAGGAGAGGAAGTGCTGTGCGCTCATCGGCACCTTTTGTCCCGTGATCCAGTTCATGCGCACCGGCATCACGTCGGCGCCTTTGCCTTCCCGGAACCCCTTCATCGCGGCGGCAAAGAGCTGCGCCCAGTTGTCTTCGTCCTGCACGAGGATGTGGCGTGACTTCCACGGCAGGTTGCCGAACATGCCCGTGAACACGACCGCCTTGATGTCGCTCTCCCAGTTGTTGGCGGCGAAATACTGCACCTGGATGTTTCCCAGGCTGTGTCCATGAAGCACGATGCCCTTGTGTCCAAGAGCGCGCGCCACATAGAAGGCCGCTTCGATATCGCGGCGCACGTCCATGAAGTTGTCGGTGTTGACGCGCGGCCCGCTTTGTCTCGTGTTGATGCCGAGAACCGCATAGCCCTTGTCGGCAAGACCTTTGGCGAGCGGCCCATTCGGATTGCCGTGATAGGTCTCGCCGCTGCCATGCACGCTAATCACCAGCGTGCGGGCCCCTGGCGGCTGCCACAGCGCCGCGTCGACCCTGGCGCCGTCGAGCGCCTTGATGGCGAGGAAGCGCAGGTTCGATCCGTCGTAGTCCGCGGCAGCGGCCGCCGGACGCGAGACGAATTCGTAGTCGATGGAAGCCGCGCGTGACGGCGCATTTTGCGCCGCGGCCGGTAGTGCGGCGACAAGCCCTATGCATAGAATGGCGGCTCTCATGCTTCCTCCCGGTTAGAGCATTCCACTATGGCAGCAGCGCAAGGCAAAGTCATCATCACGTGCGCCGTGACGGGCTCGATCCACACGCCGAGCATGTCGCCCTATATCCCCGTGACGCCCGACGAAATCGCGGAAGCAGCCATCGGGGCGGCAAAGGCCGGCGCGGCCATCGTCCACCTGCACGCGCGCGATCCCAAGGACGGCCGCCCGACGCAGGATCCGGGTCTCTTCCGCCAGTTCGCCACGAAGATCAAGGCGGCATGCGACGTGGTGCTGAACTTCACCACCGGCGGCGCGCCGACGATGTCGATCGAGGAGCGGCTGCAGCCGGCCCTGCAACTGAAACCCGAAGTGGCGTCGCTCAACATGGGATCGATGAATTTCGGCCTCTACGAGATGCTCGCGCGCTACAAGGAGTTCAAATACGACTGGGAAAAGCCGTATCTCGCCGGCTCGGATGAGCGCATCTTCAAGAACACCTTCAAGGACATCGCCCACATCCTGGAGAGCTGCCGCGACAACGACACGCGCTTCGAGATCGAGTGCTACGACATCGGCCACCTCTATACCGCCGCCCACTTCCTCGAGCGCAAGCTCTTGAAGCCGCCGCTCTTCATCCAGTCGGTGTTCGGCATCCGCGGCGGCATCGGTCCGCACCCGGAGGATGTGCTGCACATGAAGCGCACGGCCGATCGCCTGTTCGGCGATGCGTATTACTGGTCGGTGCTCGGCGCCGGCCGCAGCCAGATGTTCATCGCCGCCCTGTCGGCGGTGATGGGCGGCAACGTGCGCGTCGGGCTGGAGGACAGCGTGTGGCTGGGCCGCGGCCAGCTCGCCAACTCAAATGCCGAGCAGGTGGCAAAGGCGCGCCGCGTGCTGGAGGAGCTCGGCCTGACGGTGGCGACGCCCAATGACGCGCGCGAGATGCTCAAGCTGAAAGGAGGACGCAATGTGGGCTTTTAGGTTTCTGCTGCTCGCGTGCCTGGCGCTACCAGTCCAGGCGCAGGAGTGGCCCACCAAGGTGGTGAAGTTCGTCTCGCCTTACCCACCCGGCGGCTCGGTCGATCCCCTCGCGCGCATCCTCGCCGCCAAGCTTGGCGAGTCCCTGAAGCAGCAGTTCATCGTGGAGAACCGCACGGGGGCCTCCGGCATCATCGGCACCGACTACGTGGCCAAGAGCGCACCGGACGGCTACACGTTCGTGTTCATCTTCGACACGCACTCGGTGCACCAGGCCCTGAACCCGAAGCTGCCGTTCGACCCCCTCAAGGATTTCGCGCCGGTGACGATCGTCGGCTATGCGCCGATGGCGATCACCACGGCGACGGCCAAGCCCTACAAGACCTTCGCCGACGTGCTCGCCGCCGCGAAGGCCAAACCCGACACGGTAACCATCGGCAATGTCGGCAACGGCTCGCTCGCGCACCTCACCACCATCGTGCTGAACCAGGCCGCAGGAGTGAAACTCGTCCCGATCCCTTACAAGGGTGGCGGACCGCTGTCGACCGACCTGATGGGCGGCCAGGTCGAGCTCGCCATGGCTTCCACGGCGGCGCAGGCCCAGCATGTCAGAGGCGGAAAGATGCGCGCGCTCGTGCTGACCGGCGACAAGCGCTCGCACACCATGCCCGACGTGCCGACGCTGAAGGAACAGGGCATCGACGTGTCTGCGCATGCCTGGTGGGGCATCCTTGCCCCCGCAGGCACGCCGCGGCCGATCATCGACAAGTTCCACGCCGAGCTGCTGAAGGCGATCAAGCTGCCTGACGTGAACAAAACCCTCACGGAAACCCTGGGCATGGACGTCATCGCCCTGACCCCCGAGGCGACACACAAGTGGATCGCCGAGAACATGGCGCGATGGGGCAAGGTGGTGAAGGAGAACGATATCCGGGTGGAATAAGAGCGTGAAAATCGCGCTCGTGCTCGCGGCCCTGGCACTGGCGGGCTGTTCCGAACGCTCGCAGCTTGCCGCTGCCGCCGACACCGGAGCCGACCCGGTGCTGCCCGCGCCGGATCGCCGGCTGATCCCGACCGTGCACGTCGCGCCGGCAAAAGGCTGGTCCGCGGGCGAAGCGCCGCGCACGGCGGGCGGAATGAGCGTCAACGCCTTCGCCACCGGCCTCGACCATCCGCGCTGGATCCACGTCCTGCCGAACGGCGACGTGCTCGTCGCCGAGACCAACGCGCCCGAGCGGCCCGAAGACGGCAAGGGCATCAAGGGATTTTTCATGAAGCGCGTGATGAAGCGCGTCGGCGCCGCGGTGCCAAGCGCGAATCGCATCACGCTGCTGCGCGATGCCGATGGTGATGGCGTCGCCGAAATTCGCAGCGTCTTCCTCGAACGCCTGAATTCGCCCTTCGGCATGGCGCTGGTCGGCAATCAGCTTTACGTCGCGAACACCGACGCGGTCCTGCGCTTTCCCTACCACCCCGGAGCGCTGCGCATCGCCGAGCAAGGCGTGAAGGTCGCCGACTTGCCCGCAGGGCCGCGCAACCATCACTGGACGAAGAACATCGTCGCCAGCGGCGATGGCAAGAAGCTGTACGCGACTGTCGGCTCCAACAGCAACGTCGCGGAAAACGGCATGGGCGAGGAAGAAGGGCGCGCCGCGATCTGGGAGATCGACCTCGCTACGGGGGCGAAGCGCCTCTTCGCCTCCGGCCTGCGCAATCCGAACGGCCTCGAGTGGGAACCCGAGAGCGGCGCGTTGTGGACCGTCGTCAACGAGCGCGATGAGCTCGGCAGCGATCTCGTGCCGGACTATCTCACCTCGGTGCGCGATGGCGCTTTCTACGGCTGGCCCTACAGCTATTACGGCGCGCATGTCGATGAGCGGGTCGAGCCGCGCCGGCCGGACCTGGTCGCGAAGGCGATCAAGCCGGATTACGCGCTCGGCAACCACGTGGCGCCGCTCGGCCTCGCGTTCACTGCGGGCGGGGCCTTTGTCGGTCAGCACGGCTCGTGGAACCGGCGCCCGCTCAGCGGCTACAACGTCGTCTTCGTGCCTTTCGCCACCGGCCGACCTGCCGGGCCGCCGGTGGAGGTGCTGGGCGGCTTCGTCAACGAAGAGCGCGAGGCCCGTGGCCGTCCGGTGGGCGTGGCTATCGACAAGCGCGGCGCGCTCCTTGTCGCGGACGACGTTGGCAACGTAATCTGGCGGCTCACAGGAGGGCCGCTTGAGCGCAAATCCCCAGGCCGATAAGGCCGCACGTTTCCGCAAGCTGCACGAAGGTCCCGGCGCATTCGTCATTCCGAACCCATGGGATGGCGGCTCGGCGCGCATCCTTGCCGGGCTCGGCTATCAGGCGCTCGCGACTTCCAGCGGTGCCGCGGCCGGAGTGCTCGGTCGCCGCGATGGCCACATCACGCGCGAGGAAGCGCTTGCGCAGGTGCGCATCATCGTCGCCGCGACCGACCTGCCCGTATCCGCCGACCTCGAGAAGGGCTTCGGCGACGCGCCATCCGTCGTGGCGGAAACGGTGCGTCAGGCCGCGCAGGCGGGCCTCGTCGGCTGCTCGATCGAGGATGCGACCGGCGACAAGCAAAAGCCGCTGTACGAGCTCTCCGCCGCCGTCGAGAGAATCCGGGCGGCCTCGCAAGCCGCAAGACAGGTCGGATTTCCCTTCATGCTCACTGCGCGCGCCGAGAATTTCCTGCGCGGCAACCCGGACCTCGGCGACACCATCAAGCGCCTGCAGGCGTTCGCCGACGCCGGCGCCGACGTGCTGTTCGCGCCGGGCCTGCCGGACCTCGAGGCGGTGCGCAAAGTGTGCGCGTCCGTATCGAAGCCGGTGAACTTCATGGTCGGCATCAAGGGCAAGTCGTTCAGCGTGGCGGAGCTGGAAAAAGCCGGCGTACGCCGCGTCAGCCTGGCGACGTCGCTTTATCGCGCAGCGATGACCCACCTTGTCGATGCCGCGCGCGAGGTGAAGGAGCACGGCACCTTCGGCTACCTCGATCGCTCGCTCAGCACCCCGGACCTGAGCAAGTTCATGGCGGAGTGACCGAGCGCTAGTTCAGGGCGAGCGGCTCCTCGTCCATCAGCGAGATCTGCTCGCGCAGCTCGAGGATCCGGTCCTGCCAGTAGCGCTGCGTGTTGAACCAGGGGAAGGCGGCCGGAAAGGCGGCGTCGTCCCACCGGCGCGCGATCCATGCGGAGTAGTGGATCAGCCGCAACGTGCGCAGCGCCTCCACGAGATGTCGCTCGCGCGGGTCGAACTCGGCGAATTCGTCGTAGCCGGTCAGCACGTGCCGGAACTGGATGCCCATGGCGGCGCGATCGCCGGAGAGCAGCATCCACAGGTCCTGCACGGCCGGGCCCATGCGCGCGTCGTCGAGATCGACGAAGTGCGGGCCGGCATCGGTCCACAGAATGTTGCCCGGGTGGCAGTCGCCGTGCAGGCGGATCCTGGCGACGTTGCCGGCGCGCGCGTAGCAATGCTCGACGCCGGCGAGCGCCTGCTCGGTGACCGCCTTCCACGCATCGAGGAGGTCGGCGGGGAGCCAGTTGCCTTCGAGGAGGAATGCGCGCGGCTCGTGCCCGAAGGATTTCGGCGTGAGCGCTTCGCGATGCTCGAAGGCTCGCAAGGCGCCTACCGCATGGATGCGACCGATGAAGCGGCCGATCCACTCGAGCGTCTTCGGGTCGCCGAGCTCCGGCGGCCGTCCGCCGCGGCGCGGATAGATGGCGACGCGGAAAACATCCTCGGTGCCGGTCTTCAGCGTAATGATCGGCGCGACCACCGGGATCTCGCGCTCGGCGAGCTCCTTCGCGAACGCATGCTCCTCGTCGATCTGCGCATCGGTCCAGCGCCCGGGCCGGTAGAACTTCGCCACCACCACCGTGCCGTCGTCGAGCCACACCTGGTACACGCGGTTCTCATAACTGTTCAAGCTGAGAAGGCGTCCGTCGGGACGCAGGCCCGCGGCGTCGATGGCGTCGAGCACCGCGTCGGGGGTGAGCCGCGAGTAGGGGTGGAGGTCCACAGTTAGAATTGTCCTCCATGGCGAATGCGATCGAGATTGCCGACCTGCATTTCTCGTATGGCGACCTCGAGGTGTTCCGCGGGCTGTCGCTGCGCATTCCGCGCGGCCAGGTCGTCGCCATCCTCGGCGCGAGCGGCTGCGGCAAGTCGACGCTGCTCAAGCTGATCGGCGGGCAGCTGCGCCCGGACAAGGGCGCGATCAAGGTCGCGGGCACCGATGTCCACCGCCTGAGCTCGGAGGACCTCTACCGCCTGCGCCTCGAGATCGGCATGATGTTCCAGAACAGCGGCCTCTTCACCGACTCGAGCGTGTACGAAAACATCGCGTTCCCGATCCGCGAGAACTTCAAGGCGCCGGAGGAGATCGTGCGCCGGATGGTGCTGATGAAGCTGCATGCCGTGGGACTGCGCGGCGCGCGCGACATGAAGCCGAACGACCTCTCGGGCGGCATGGCGCGGCGCGTGGCGCTTGCGCGGGCCATCGCCACCGATCCGAAGCTGATGATGTACGACGAGCCGTTCGCCGGCCTCGACCCGATCTCGCTCACCCACATCGGGCATCTCATCCGCGAGCTCAACGATTCGCTCGACCTCACGTCAGTCGTGGTGACCTACGACGTGAAGGAGGCGCTGAAGGTCGCCGACTACGTCTATGTGATCTGCGACGGGGTGGTCCTGGGCCGCGGCAAGTCCGACGAGATCAAGAACTCGACCAGCCCGTACCTGCGGCAGTTCGTCAACGCGCTGCCCGACGGCCCGGTGCGCTTCCATTTCCCCGGGCCGCCGCTCGAGGAAGACCTGCGGCTTACGCCTTCGCGTCCTTCGGAATGAACTTCAGCGCGACGCCGTTGTTGCAGTAGCGATGGCGGGTGGGCAGCGGCCCGTCGTCGAACAGATGGCCATGATGTCCCCCGCAGCGGATGCAGTGGTACTCGGTGCGCGGGTAGATCAGGTAGAAATCCTTCTTCAGCTCGAACACGCCGGGGATCGTGGTGAAGAAACTCGGCCAGCCGGTGCCCGATTCGAATTTCATCTCCGACGTGAAGAGCGGCAGATCGCAGCCCGCGCAGGCGAAAATCCCGGGGCGCTTCTCCTCGTTCAGCGGGCTCGTCCCGGCGCGCTCGGTGCCTTCTTCGCGCATCACGTTGAACGACTGCCCGGGCAGGCGCTTGCGCCACTCTTCCTTGGTCAGCTTCACGGGCTCCGTCGGCGAAGGCACGCTCGCCCCCGCCGGCAGGAAGCTCTTCCAGTTCTTCTGCAAGTCCTCGATGCCTTTCATATTGGCTGGAGGCGCAGCGTGCGCTCCCCTGGCGAAGGCCGCCAGCGCGAGCGCTTTGAGAAGGGTGCGCCGTTCCATGTGTCTCCTTTCGATGCGATTTCAGTCCCGATTTCGGTCCCGCGGGCGACAGTCTACAGCGGCAGGTTGAAGCGGATCGAGACTCCCGGGGCGGCGTAGACCGGCGCCGGGCGATAGGCTGGCGCGGGGTAATACATCACCGGAGGCGGCGGGGCATACACGATGCGAGGTGCCGGCACGACGTACACCGGGCGCGGTGCGTAGGCGTGGTAACCACGTTCGTAGTAGCCATGGCGGTAATCGTGCTTGGCCCGCCAGCCATGCGCCGGCGCCCAATGGGGCGGGTCGGCGAGCGCGGCGGAGGAGAAGCCGAGGGCGGCGGTGATCAGCAGGATCTTCTTGAGCATGGTGCTCTCCGGTTCGTGAATTGCGATGCTCATTTGACGCGCGAGCCGCCGCGAAGTGAACGGCAAAAGTGCAAGAGCTGTAACGGGGTGTTACTTGCGCTTCTTCTTCAGCCGGGCGAGCTTCTCCACCAGCACGCGCGGCTTGGCGTACTGGCCGAGCACGGCGATGCGCCGCTCGAAGGGGTCGCGCCGCGCCACCGCCTTGAGATGGCGGCCGTTGACCAGCTTGAAATGACGGATCTCGTCGAGGCGCTCGCCCACTTCCCAGCAGTTCTTGGTGCCGCTCACCCAGATCGAGGTATCCATGCGGCGCAGGTCGTAGGGCACGGAATATTCGCGTAGCGTCTTGTGGTTGCGCCGGTTGGTGTACTCGTGGAAATAAGACATCGCCAGCTCGCGCAGCGTGCGATACACCGGGTCGCGCCAGCGCAGGCCGATGCCGTTGGTCTTGGAGATCGCGCCCCAGCAGCCGTTGCGCTTGAAAAGCGTGACCACATGGTCGAAGTCCTGCTCGGCACGCATGTCGAGCAGGAGCGGCGGCTCGCCGTGGATCCATAACGCCGCCGCCGCGAGCATTGCGCCCTCGATGCAATGCGCGCGCCCGCTCTGCAGGACCGCGCGAACGGGCCGGCAGGTTTCGCCGTCGGTCTCGAAGTTTTGCCGCAAGCCGAGGAGGAACGCCTGGATCTTCTGCGGCGTATCGAGGCGCGCCAGGAGGGCGTATTCCTCTTTCGTCAGGCCGAGATCGGACTCGCGGGCAAAACGTTTGAGGGCCATGGCGAAAAAAATATACGAGCGGGGGGCAGGGGGCAATCGTTTCCGCAACTGCCTGATTCCCAAGGCCCGTTGAAAAGAGTCACGACGATGTCGAATTGCCGCGGCCTGGAACGACCAGGAAAAGGAGATCCCGTGCTACGCCTTCTGGCCTTTTCTTTTGGGTGCCGCGTCGAGCAGCCCTTCGGCGAGCGCGTAGAGGCGCGAGCCCGGGCCCTCGGGGCCGACGCTCTGCAGGCAGACGCGGGCGCCCTCGACGAGGAGGAACAGCTCGTCGGCGACGCGCTCGGGCTTCGCATACCCGGCCTCGCGCACGAGCGAGACCAGGCGCTCGCGCTGCCGGCGCTTGTGCGCCTCGACGACCCGGCGCGCAGGATGGCGCGGCTCCGTGAGCTCGACCGCTGCATTGGCGAGCGCGCAGCCGCGCCCGCTCGATTCGGCCGCGAACTCGGATACGCGCTTCAGGAGATAGCGCAGCTGCGCCTGCGCGTCGCCGGGGTGGGCGGCGCGCGCCGTCTCCCACAGCGCGTCGCCTTCCTCCGCGAGCTGCGTGAGGTACGCGGCCGCGAGCTCGTCCTTCGAGGAGAAGTGGCGGTAGAGCGTCATCTTGTTGGTGCCGGCGGCGGCGGCTATGGCATCGACGCTGACCGCGTTGATGCCGTCGCGATAGAAAAGCTCGCGTGCCGCCTGCAGGATGCGCTCCCGCGGCGGCGATTGCTCCGGTTGTCGTTTCAAACGAGCCTTCGTGGTTACCCTCGGTTGACAAGCGATGTTACCGGTCAGTACCATTTATGTTACTAGTCGGTAACATTCCGAGCAAGCTAAAAAGATCCCCAGGAGTCGTAATGCGCAGCATTCCCATCCTTGCCCCGCTGCTCGCGCTGGTTGTCGCGGCGTGCAGCCCGTCCAATGGCTCGGACAAGAAAGGCGGCGGCCATCCCGGCATGGGCATGCCGGCGCCGGAAGTCAACGTGATGACCGTGGAGCCGAAAGCATTGCCCGTGACCTTCGAGTACGTCGGCCAGACGGCGGGCTCGCGCGAGGTCGAGGTGCGCGCGCGCGTGACCGGCATCCTCCTCAAGCGCAATTTCAGCGAGGGCGAGCCGGTGAAGCGCGGGCAATCGCTCTTCAGCATCGACCCGGCGCCTTATGAGGCGACCATGGCGCGGGCCCAGGCGGACGTCGGCGCAGCCGAAGCGAGGCTCGAGCAGGCCAAGCGCAATGCCGCGCGCCTGAAGCCGCTGTACGCCGAGAAGGCGGTCAGCCAGAAGGATTACGACGATGCCGTTTCGGGCGAGGCGATCGGCGCGGCGGACCTGAAGGCCGCGCGCGCACGGCTTTCCGAAGCCCGCCTCAACCTCGGCTACACCAAGGTGGAGGCGCCGGTGTCGGGCGTGGCGAGCCGCGCGCTGCGCTCGGAAGGATCGCTGGTCTCGGGCCCCGACGTCCTGCTCACCACGGTGATGCAGGTCGATCCGATCTGGGTGAACTTCGGTATCCCCGATAACGACCAGGCTCGCCTGCAGAAGGACCTGCAGGCCGGGCGCGTCGCGATGCCGGGCGACGGGCACTTCGAGGTCGCGCTGGTATTGCCCGACGGCTCGCAATACGGCCAGACCGGCAAGCTCAACTTCAGCGACATCCGCATCTCGCCCGCCACCGGCACGCGCGAATCGCGCGCCGAGATACCCAATCCGGAGCGCACGTTGCGCCCCGGCCAGTTCGTGCGGGTGCAGCTGCGCGGGGCGCAGGTGCCCAATGCCGTCACCGTGCCGCAGCGCGCGGTGCTGGAAGGGCCGAAAGGCAAGTTCGTCTACCTGGTGAACGAGCAGAGCCAGGCGGAGATCCGGCCGGTCGAAGCCGGCGAATGGTCCGGCGACACGTGGATCATCACGTCCGGCCTGAAGGCCGGCGATCGCGTGATTACCGACGGCGTGATGAAGCTCGGCCCCGGCGCGCCGGTGCGCGTGGCGGACCCGAATGCCAAACCGCCGGCCGGCGCGGGTGGCAAGCCATCGGCCAAGATGGAAGCCAAGAAGTCCGCTGACGGGAAATAGCCGTGCTGTCGCGCTTTTTCATCGACCGTCCGATCTTCGCAGCCGTGCTCTCGGTGTTCGTGGTCATCGCCGGCCTGGCAGCGATGCGCGTGTTGCCGGTCGCGCAGTACCCCGAGATCGCGCCGCCGGTCGTCACGGTGCGCGCGGTTTACCCCGGCGCGTCCGCGGAAGTCCTGGAGCAGACGGTCGCCGCGCCGCTGGAGAACCAGATCAACGGCGTGGAGAACATGATCTACATGGCCTCCACGTCGACGTCGCAGGGCGTGGTGCAGATCCAGGTCACGTTCGACATCGGCACCGACGCGGACAAGGCGGCCCTTAACGTCAACAACCGGGTGAAGCAGGCCGAGACGCGGCTGCCGCTCGAGGTGCGCCGCCAGGGCGTGACGGTGGAGAAGGGCTCGTCGGCATTCCTGCAGGTGCTCGCCTTCTACTCCCCGGAAGGCCGGCACGACGGCGTATTCATCTCAAACTACGTGACGATGAACGTGCTCGATCTCCTGAAGCGCGTTCCTGGCACGACCAATGTGCAGATCTTCGGCGCGAAGGACTACGCCATGCGCATCTGGGTGCAACCCGACCGCATGACGCAGCACCGCCTGACGGCCGCCGATTTGATCCGGGCGGTGAACGAGCAGAACGCGCAATTCGCCGCCGGCAAGGTCGGGCAGGCACCGGCGCCGCGCGGGCAGGAGCTGGTCTACACCGTCACCACGCGCGGGCGGCTTGCCGATCCGAAGGAGTTCGAGAACATCCTCGTGCGCTCCAACCCCGACGGCTCGTCGCTCAGGCTGAAGGACGTGGCGCGCGTCGAGCTCGCGTCGAGGGACTATGAGTTCGTGGGGCGGATCAATGGGAAAGAAGCAACGTTGGTGGGCGTGTTCCTCCAGCCCGGGGCCAACGCCCTCGCCGTAGCGAGCGATGTCAAGCGCGCGGCGGCCGACATCGCCAAGCGCTTCCCGGCGGACCTGACCTACTCCGTGCCTTACGACACGACGCGCTTCGTCGAAGTCTCGATCAAGGAGGTGGTCGAGACGCTCCTCATCGCGATGGTGCTGGTGTTCCTGGTGGTTTTCCTTTTCCTGCAGAGCTGGCGGGCGACGCTGATTCCATTCGCCGCCGTTCCGGTCTCGCTCATCGGCACGTTCGCCGGCCTGCTGCTGCTCGGCTACTCCATCAACACGTTGACTCTGTTCGGCATGGTGCTCGCCATCGGCATCGTGGTGGACGACGCGATCGTCGTGCTCGAGAACGTCGAGCGCATCATGCACGAAGAGGGCCTCGGGTCGCGCGAGGCCGCGATCAAGGCCATGGGCGAAGTGACGAGCCCGATCATCGCCATCGTTCTGGTCCTCTGCGCGGTGTTCGTGCCGATCGCGTTCCTCGGCGGCCTGACGGGGGAGCTCTATCGCCAGTTCGCGGTCACGATCTCGATGGCGGTGGTGATCTCCGGCATCGTTGCCCTGACGCTCACGCCGTCCCTCTGCGTGATCGTCCTGAAGTCGGGCGCGCGAAGGAAGGAGCGCGGGTTCTTCCGCCTCTTCAACCGCGGCTTCGCGCGCGCGACGGACCACTATGAGTCGGGCGTCGCCTGGATCATTCGTCGTGGGGCGTTCGGCCTGGTCCTGTTCGCCATCATGGTCGGCGCCGCGGCCTTCCTCTGGCGCATCACGCCCGGGAGCCTGGTGCCGGACGAAGACCAGGGCTTCTATATCGCGGCAGTCGTGCTGCCCGACGGCGCGACGCTCGAGCGCACCGACCGCGTGGTCGGGGAGGTGCTGAAGGCGATTCAATCCAACCCGGCCAACCTCGACGTCGTGGCTTTCACCGGCTTCGACTTCCTCGGCGGCGGCTTTCGCAACAACGCCGCGACGATCTTCGTTACGCAGGTGCCCTGGCACCAGCGCACGGTCAGCACACCTCAGGTGGTGGGCGACTTCTTCATGAAGACGGGCCACATCAAGGAAGGTCTTGCGCTCGCGTTTGCCCCGCCGGCGATCTTCGGCCTGGGCACGGCGGGCGGCTTCGAGTTCTATATCCAGAATCGCGGCACCGGCGGCACGCCGCAGCTCGCGCAGGCGCTCGGCCAGTTCCTCGGCGCGGCGCAACAGGAGCGGCGCCTTGGATTCGTGCAGACGCTCTGGCGCGCCTCGGTGCCGCAGCTTTTTGTGGACGTCGACCGGGAGAAGGCCAAGGCGATCGGCGTGCCCCTCGAAGAGGTGTACGGCACGCTTGCGGCGACGCTCGGCACTTACTACGTGAACGACTTCAACAAGTTCGGCCGCACCTGGCAGGTGCTGATGTCGGCCGAGCCGGGTTATCGCGATCGGCCCGACGACATCGGCAAGGTCTGGGTGCGCTCCGAGAAGGGCGAGATGATCCCGCTCGCGTCCCTCGCGCGCGTGCGCTATAGCTCCGGGCCCGACGCGCTCGATCGCTTCAACAACCTGCCGGCGGTGAAGATCTTCGGCAGCGCCGCTCCGGGCGTGTCGTCGGGCGAGGCGATCCAGATCGTCGAGGGCATCGCCGACAAGGTGCTTCCGGCCGACTTCAGCTTCGACTGGGGCGGCACCTCGTACCAGGAAAAACGCTCGGCGGGCACGGCAGGGCTCGCGCTCGGCCTGGCGGTGATCATGGTGTTCCTGATCCTCGCTGCGCAATACGAGAAATGGTCGCTGCCATTATCCGTCCTGCTCGCGTTGCCGTTCGGCACGTTCGGCGCGCTTGCGGCCATCTGGGTCAACAACCTCCTCATTCCGTTCATCGGCGCGCGCCCGCTCAGCAACGACGTGTATTTCCAGATCGGCCTCGTCACGCTGCTCGGCCTGGCGGCGAAGAACGCCATCCTGATCGTGGAGTACGCCGTGATGAAGCGCGAGGAAGGGCTTTCCGCTTCGGCGGCGGCGGTGGAAGCCGCGCGGCTTCGCTTCCGCCCGATCCTGATGACCTCGCTCGCCTTCATCCTCGGCGTGCTGCCCCTCGTCTTGTCCACCGGCGCGGGCGCCGGCGCGCGGCATTCGGCCGGCACCGGCGTGATGGGCGGCATGCTGGCCGCGACCTTCCTCGCGATTTTCTTCGTGCCCATGTTCTTCAAGCTGATGACCGACCGGCATCTCACCGAGAAGCGCTCGACGCGCGAGATCAAGGACGAAATCAACGCCGCCCGAGGCACCGCCCATGCGCCGCATCGCAGCGAGTAGCGTCGCACTGCTCCTCGTGGCCGCGTGCGGCACACCGGTGCGCTACGAGCGCCCGGCGGTGGAGCTGCCGGCCGCGTGGAAGGAATCGGGCCCGCGCTACGCGACCGACGGGCGCTGGTGGCGCGTGTACGACGATGGCGCGCTCGACAAGCTCATCGACGAGGCGCGCAGCGGCAATGCTGATCTCGCGATCGCCGCCGCCCGCGTCGACGAGGCGCGGGCGCTCCTGGCCGAGCAGGAGTCGTTCTTCTTCCCGCGCGTCGATGCGCAGGCGAGCGCCGCGCGCCAGCGGATCTCGCAGCGCAACGCCACGTCTTTCCCGGGCATACCGAACCAGTTCTCGCAGTACCGCGCCGGCCTCAACGTCTCGTATGAGATCGATCTTTTCGGTCGCCTTCGTTCCGGCGCCGCCGCCGCGCGCGCCGAGCTTGGCGCGAGCGAGGCGTCGCGCGAAGCGGTGCGGCTCGCCCTCGCCGCGCAGGTGGCCAAGTCCTATTACGGCCTTCGGTCGTTCGACCAGCAGGTTGCGCTCACGCGCCAGACGCTCGAGCTGCGCGGCGAAGCGCTGCGCCTGCAGCGCAAGCGCTTCGATGCGGGTGTGATCTCCGACTTCGAGCTGCGCCAGCTCGAGGCCGAGGCGGCCGTGGTCCGCGCGCAACTTCCGCCGCTCGAGAACGCGCGGGAGCGCGAGGAAGCGGCGCTTGCCGTGCTGCTCGGCCGCTCGCCCAGGGAAGTGATGGAAGCGAGCTTTGCCCTGCCGCCGATGGAAGACAAGCTGAGCGCGCCGGTCCTGCCCACGGGCATGCCGTCCGAGCTGCTGCTGCGGCGCCCGGACCTCGTCGGCGCCGAGCGCCAGCTCGCCGCTGCCAACGCGCGCGTCGCGGTTGCGCGCTCGCAGATGTTCCCCTCGATCACCCTGACGGGCGGCCTGGGCAGCGAAAGCCGCGCGCTGAGCGATCTCTTCACCGGCCCGGCGACCATCTGGAATCTCGCCGCCGGCATCGCGCAGCCGATCTTCGCCGGCGGCCGGCTCGAGGCGCAAACGGACGCCGCGCGTGCGCGCGAGCGTGCGGTGCTCGCCCAGTACCAGCAGGCCATCCGCAACGCCTTCGGCGAGGTGCGCACTGCGCTGATTGCGCAGGCGCGCGCACGCGAGAGCTTCGACGCCGAGAGCGCCCGCGAGGAAGCCTTGTCGCAGACGCTGCGCCTGGCGCGGCTGCGCTATGAAAACGGCGTCGCGAGCCAGCTCGATGTGATCGACGCCGAACGCGGCCTGCTCGCCGCACGCATCGCGCGCATCGACGCCCTGCGCGCACACCGCGCCGCGATTGCCGACCTCTTCCGCGCCCTCGGAGGATGATGCTCATACGCAGAAGCATCGAATCCGATGTGCCGACGATCTTCGAGATCGTCAACGACGCGGCCAAGGCCTATCGCGGCGTGATTCCGGCGGACCGCTGGCATGAGCCGTACATGCCGATGGACGAGCTGCGAAGCGAGATCGCGGCGGGCGTGGTGTTCTGGATAGCCGAGGAGGAAGGCGTGGTGCTCGGCGTTATGGGGATGCAGGACAAGGGTGACGTCGCGCTCGTGCGCCATGCCTATACGCGAACGACCCTGCAGCGCAAAGGCGTCGGGACGAAGCTCCTGCACCATGTGCAAAGCCTTACCGATAAGCCGGTGCTGATCGGGACCTGGTCCGACGCGACGTGGGCGATCGACTTCTACAAGCGCAACGGATTCACTGTCGCCTCGCACGCCGACAAGGAGCGACTGTTGCGCACCTACTGGTCGATTCCCGCGCGGCAGGTCGAGACGTCGGTGGTGCTCGCCGATCAGCGCTGGATGCAGGCGCAACGCAAGTGAGGTTGCTTGGCTATGCCGCTGTGGCGATAGCGGCCGTTGCCACGCTGTTCTTCGTGCATGCGCTGATGCCGAGCACCGCGGCCGCAGGCATCCTGATCGGTGCGTGGCTGCTACTGCCCTATGTGTTGCTTGCAGCCGCGTTGCGCTGGCTCGCGCGAAATCCCAGGTCCCTGCGGATTTACACGACCCTGGCGATCGCTGTGGCCGCCGGCGGCATCGTGTTCCTGACCTACGTGATCTACCTCAGCCGCGACCCGCAGGGCGCCATCGCGGTCTTTTTCACTCCGATCTATCAGCTCGCGAGCGTAGCGGTGCTGTTTCCGCTGTGCGGCTGGCTCTTCCCGAAGACCCGCGCTAGTTGAAGAGGTATCCATCCATCGACAGCACGCCGCTGTCGATGGCGCTGTAGAAGCGCTCGGCCTTGTAGTCCGCGCGCGAGGCGCCGAGCGCGAAGAAGAGTGGCAGGAAATGCTCATCGGTCGGATGCGCGCGAGCGCCATGCGGTGCGAGGGATCGATAGTCGGCGAGCGCCTCGTTATCGCGCTGTTCCAGCCGCCCGTGCACCCAATCGGAGAACTCCTGGGCATAAGGCTGCGGCTCCCCGCGGCCGCGCATCCAGTCGCGCAGGTTGTGCGTCATGTGGCCCGAGCCGATGACGAGGACGTTCTCCTCCTCGAGCGCCCGCAGCGCGCGCCCGAGGCGCAGGTGGTGGCGCGTGCCGAGCTCGGGCTGCAGCGAGATCTGCACCACCGGCACATCGGCATCCGGATACATATAGAGCAGGGGCGCCCACGCGCCGTGGTCGAGGCCGCGCGTGCCGTCGATCGCCGCCGTGAGGCCTTGCTCCTTCAGGAGCCCGGCTGCGCGTTGCGCAACGGCCGGCGCGCCGGGCGCGGTATAGCGCAGGCGGTAAAGCGGCTCCGGAAAGCCGGAGAAGTCATGGATGGTCTGCGGCCGGTCGGCGCCGGTCACCATCGGCACGTTGGTTTCCCAGTGCGCCGAAGCGATGAGGATGGCCTTCGGCTTGCCCAGGCGCTTGCCGAGCGCCGCCCACGCAAGGCCCGCCGGGCCCGCCTCGAGGGCGTGCATCGGCGAGCCGTGCGAGATGAAGACGCTCGGCAGCGGAACCATCAGAGGCCTCTCTCGGCTTCCTTCGGCAGCAGCCCTTCGGCCTGCAGCGCTTCCCTCACCTTCGGCCGCGAGCCGACGCGCTTGTGGAACGCGGCGAGGTTCGGCCAGCGTGCGAGGTCGATCTGAGTCGGCTTGGTCCAGCCGAGCAGCACGAAGAGGTACGCGTCGGCCACGCTGAACGAGCCGAGCAGGTATTCCTTGCTGGCGAGCTGCTTGTCCAGCCAGTCGAAGCGCCCAGCGAGGTTCTCCTTCGCGATCTTCTTGTACTCCTCCGGCGTGTTCGGCTTGAAGAGCGGCGAGAACGACTTGTGGATCTCGGAGGTGAGGAAGTTGAGCCACTCCTGCAGGCGGTAGCGCTCGATCGAGCCCCACTTCGGCGCGAGGCCGGCGTCGGCTTTCTGGTCGGCGAGGTACTGCACGATCGCCGGACCCTCGGTGAGCACCTGGCCGTTGTCGAGCTCGAGCGCCGGCACGTAGCCGCGCGGGTTGACCTTCCAGAAGTCGCCGCCGCCGTCGATGGTCTTGTCCTTCGTGTTCACCTTCTTGAGCTCGATCGGCAGGCCGAGCTCGCGTGCAACGATGTGCGGGGATAGCGAGCAGGCGCCGGGTGCGTAATAGAGCTTCATGCGTTTCCTCCTTGTTGAGTTAAGACCAAGCTTGGACCACGGCCGCCGGAATGCATACCCTGGGCGACTCGTTGTCGGTGACGTGGACCGCGCCAAGCGCGGTGGCGGCGAGCGCGATCAGCGCCGCAGCCGTGACGATTTGTTTTTTCATGCGTAGGCCTCCTGCCGCAAGTTGTGTGCGCGAAGGCCGTTTGCAAGGGCATAGGCGCCGTCGCCGATAAGGACATGGGCCAGTGCGGCGACCGCCAGGAACGCCGGGTACTCCCAGCCGCCATTCGGCGCGGTGAAGACCCAGCCGTTGCCGGCGTGAGCCCACGTTGCGCCGAGCAAGACGGGTAGCAGCGCTGCCGACACCCACCGCCCCTGCAGGCCGGCGAGGATGAGCACGCCACCAACCAGCTCGGCCCAGAAAGTAAAGTAAGCGAGCACTCCAGGCAGCCCGAGCGACTGGAAGAATTGCGCCGTGCCGGCCAGCGTGAAGACGTAGTACTTCAAGCCGGCATGTGCGATGAACATGGTCCCCAGAGCCAGGCGCAGGACCAATGCGCCATGTTGTGCGGTACGTTCCATTTCACTCCCCTACAGTTGGTATGTAAGCAGTGTGCTTGAGCCAGATGCAGGGATAAAGTCGATAACTGTGAATACATTGTTCCTGGTTTCGGCATAGTATGGCCGCATGGACCGCCTCGCGGCTATGCAGGTATTCGCTCAAGTCGTTGAATCCGGGAGCTTTGCGAGGGCGGCTGCGCGCCTGGGGTTGTCTACGTCGGCAGCCTCCCGCCACATTGCAGACCTGGAAGGCCATCTGCAGACGCGCCTCCTCAACCGAACGACGCGCCGCGTGAGCCTCACGGAAAGCGGTCGCGCCTTTTACGAGCGCTCCGTGCAGCTCCTCGGCGATCTGGACGAGGCCGAGCAGGAGGCCTCGAGCGCCGCGGTCGTCCCCCGGGGCACGATTCGCCTCACCACGTCGGTCAATTTCGGGGTGCGCCACGTGGCGCCGGCGATCGCCGAGTTCCTCGCCCGCTACGCAGACGTGCGCTTTGACGTTTCGCTCTCGGACCGTGTCGTCGACCTGGTCGAGGAAGGTTTCGATCTCGCGATTCGTGTCGGGGTGCCGGGTGCGGACAATCTCGTGGCGCGCAAGCTCGGCGAGACGCGGCTCGTGCCGTGCGCCTCGCCCGGCTACCTGGAGCGGCACGCTGCGCCGAAGACGCCGGAGGACCTCGCGAAGCACAACTGCTTCACTTATGAGTACGTGACGCCGCGCAACGTCTGGCGCTTTCGCGATCGCGCGGGCGCCGAGCGATCGGTGCGGGTCGCGGGCACGCTGCATTCGAACAACGGCGACCTGCTCGCGGAAGTTGCCGCGCGCGGTGCTGGCATCGTGTTCGAGCCCGCGTTCATCGTCGGACCCGAAGTGCGCGCTGGACGGCTGGTGCCGCTCCTGCAGGAATTCGTGCCGCCGCCGATCCCGATCTATGCGGTGTATCCGAGCCGCAAGCACCTTTCGGCAAAGGTGCGGCGGTTCGTCGAATTCCTCATCGAGCGCTTCGCGCAGGCGCAGGACTGGAGCGCGCCGTGAGGGGGCTGCTGCTGGCGCTCGCACTTCCGCTGGCCGCGCTCGCGGCGGAGCCCGACTGGCTGCTGATCGCGCCGCAGCGTGTAGTGAGCGGCGAGCGCTTCGAGGTCATCGTCGTCGCGCCGCCGGGCGAGGACCTGCCGGCGGTGCTCAAGCTGCGCGTGAAGCTCGACTCGACCGAAGTCGAAATCCCCGCCGAGGCGGCCGGGCCGGTTCTAGGCGCGCGCCGGCGCTACCAGGCCCTTATGCCACCGCGCGCCGGCGGCCCGGCCACCGTTGCGGTCGCCGGCCGAGACTCGAATGCGGTCGCGCTGGTCGTCGCAAGGCGCGATGCCATGCAAATACTCACGCGAAGGGAGCAGGCGCTCGAGGAGCCGCCGCTCTCCGCAGAAGACCCGGTGTATTTTTTGATGGGCGCGCGCGAGGGCTGGAATGCGCGCTTCCAGCTTTCGTTCAAGTACCGCCTTTTCGATCCGTGGAGCGGCTTCGGCGCCGACAAGCCGTGGCTCGTGGGCTTTTACTTCGGCTATACGCAAACTTCGCTCTGGGACCTGTCTGCCCAATCGAAGCCCTTCCGCGATACGAGCTACCGGCCTTCGTTCTTCTGGAGATGGCAGCAGACGGACGACTCCGCCTGGCTCGACGGGGCGCGCGTGGGCTTCGAGCACGAATCGAATGGCCAGGGCGGCGACACCTCGCGCTCGATCAATACGCTTTTCCTGCGCCCGGAATGGCGCTGGAACGCCGGGCGCATCGGCGCGGTCGAGTTCACCCCGAAGTTCTACATGTACCTGACCAAGGGCGAGAACGACGATATCCCCGCCTACCGCGGCCACGTCGACTGGCGCGTACGGCACGACGCCGGCGGGCAGTGGATTACGACCGCGGTGGCGCGTGTCGGGACGGCGGCGAAGGCGAGCGTTCTGGTCGACATGTCGCGGCGCACGCGCGACATTCGTGTTGGGCCGCTAAGCGGCTACCTGCATGTGCAGTTTTTCAACGGCTTCGGCGAGAGCATCCTCGACTACAACGTGCGGCGCGCGATGCAGCTGAGGGTCGGTTTAGCTATCGTCCCCTAACGCTTGGGATCTTCCATCCGCGGCGGGCGCCAGGTGGCCGGAAGCGGACCGGGAACGCGCAGGACGCGCAGCATCCTCAGCGCGCCCTCCTTGCGGCCTTCGCCGCTGCGGTAATAGCCCGGCACCAGCACGGTTTCGTAGAAGCCCATCGCGCGGTAAAAGCGCCGCGCGGCTTCGTTGCCCGCGCGCAGCTCGAGGTGGATGCTGGCGATGCCCGCGCAACGCGCCGACTCGAGCAGCCAGTCGAGCATGCCCTGCCCGATGCCGGTGCGCCGGTGAGACGGCCGCACGGCGAGCAGCACCAGGTGCGCGCGCTCGTCGCCGACTTCCATGATGCCGAAGCCGTTGATCGCGGTGCGCGCCGCCGGTGTGCCGGATTTGGCATCGCAGGCCACGACCGCTATCGTTTCGCGGTCGCGGATGGCGCGCATGACGCGCTGCGCGTCGTATTTCCAGCCCAGCCCGGCCTCGATGAAGTCGCGCGACATGAGCGCGATGGCCTGCGCGTCGCTCGGCTCGGCGAGCCGGATGATGGAGGCGCGATGCGTCATGCCGGCATTGTGCCATGATCCGTCTTAAACTTGGCGCACCCCATAGGGGAAAAGGGGAGGGAGCGATGGCGGCGGTCGATACCACACCGGATCTGATTGCGGATCTCGGCGATGACGTGAAGAGCCGCTCGGCGAATGCCGCGGCGGCAAAGCTCGAGCACTACAGCGGCGCGGCGATCAGCGCCGCACTGTCGCGCCTGAGCCCCGCATTCGTGCAGGAGATCCTCGAGGCGCTGCCGAGCGAAGCGCGCGAACGCGCGCTTGGCGCGGCGAGCGCCGAGCTCGCGCGGCAGTGGCAGGTCAACGCGCGCTATGCGAAGGACACCATCGGACGAATGATGGAGCCCGTGGTGGCGGCGTATCCGCCGGAGCAAACGGTGGGCGCGACGATCGAGCAGCTGCGCGAGCTCGTCAAGACGACCTTCATCACCTATGTTTACATCGTCGATGCGAACGGGCATCTCCTCGGCATCGTGACGATGCGCGATCTGCTGTTCAGCGACCACGGCACGGCTCTGCGCAACGTGATGCTGCGCGATCCGTTCGCGCTGTCGGCGAGCACGCCGATGATGGACGCGATGAAGCAGGTGCTCGATCGGCACTATCCGGTCTATCCGGTCGTCGACGACGAGAAGCGCCTCATCGGCCTCGTGCGCGGCCAGACCATGTTCGAGGCGCAGGCGATCGAGATCTCCCTGCAGGCGGGAAGCATGGTGGGCCTCGAGAAGGAGGAGCGCCTGACCACGCCGCTTTTGCGCAGCCTCAAGATGCGCCACCCCTGGCTGCAGCTCAACCTGCTCACCGCGTTTCTCGCGGCTGCGGTGGTCGGCATCTTCCAGGACACCATCGATCGCCTGGTGATCCTCGCGCTCTTCCTGCCGGTCCTCGCCGGCCAGTCCGGCAACACCGGGTGCCAGGCGCTCGCCGTCACGCTGCGCGGCATGACACTTGGCGAGATGAAGGCGGGAACGGAGCGGCCGCTGGTGAGCAAGGAAACCTGGCTCGGCATGGCGAACGGCGCGGGCGTCGGCCTGATGGCCGCGCTCGGCATGTACATCACCGCCACCGGCCAGAACATGCCGCAGGCGCTGATGCTGGCGTTCGTGGTGTTCCTCGCCATGATCGGCTCGTGCATCGCTAGCGGCCTGTCGGGCGCGCTGGTGCCGATCACCCTCAAGAAATTCGGCTTCGACCCGGCCACCGCGTCGAGCATCTTCCTCACCACGGCGACCGACGTGGTGAGCATGGGGATGCTCCTGGGGCTCGCGACGATCCTCGTGCGCTAGACGCAGACGCTCTTCCGGGAATTCGGGGACGGAGCCCGAACTCCACCACAGCGGCCTTTTGAGAGTATCGTTTCGTGCTGCGGAGGATCCAGCGATGCAAGTGAAGGAAATCCTGCGGGTCAAGGGCAATCGGCTGCTCTCCATCGAGCCTTCGGGCCGCGCCGCGGATGCGGTGGCCACCATGGCGAAGGAGAACCTCGGCTCCCTCGTCGTCCTCGACCAGGGCCGCCTGGTCGGCATGCTCACTTTCCATGAGCTCCTGCGCGCGGTCGCGCAGCGCTCCGGATCGCTCGGCGAGGTCAAGGTCGTCGACATCATGGTGCGCGACCCGGTGATGGCGTCGCCGGAAATGGAAGTCAACGACCTGCGCCGCACGATGCTCGAAAGCGGAGCCCGCTACCTGCCGGTGATGCACGACGGCAAGCTCCTCGGCGTCATCTCCTTCCGCGACGTGGCGAAAGCGGTTCTCGAGGAGCAGGATTTCGAGAACAAGATGCTGAAGGGCTATATAAAGAATTGGCCCGCTTGACGCGGCGGCGAATGCACAAGAACTGACCTGCGTAGAAAGTTCCTCCTTGGCTTGACGGGCGCCGCCACCGCCGCCGGCCTCGCCGCGTGGCGCTCGTGGCCCGAGCAAGGCTTCTGGAATCCCTGCCGCGCGGCGCTGCCCCCCAGGCTCGCGCAGCACGAGCTCGTCGCCGCCGCGTGGGAGGGAATTGATCCGGCGCGGATGTGGGACAGCCACTCGCATCTCATGGGCACCGGCGATGCCGGCAGCGGCATCTACGTGAATCCGCAGATGGACAGCGTGCTCAATCCCGGGCTTTACGCGCGCCGCCTCTTTTTTCTGAATGCCGGCTGCGTGCACGATGCACGCGGCAGCGTGGATCGCTCGTACGTGGAGCGGATGCATAACCTGCTCGATGCGATGCCGCGCGGCGTGAAGATGCTGCTCTTCGCATTCGAGCGCGCGCACGACGAGCGCGGCGAGCCGGTCCTGGCAGACACGGCGTTCTACGTGCCCGATGCCTATGCGCGCGATGTGGCGCGCCGGCATCCGCAGTATTTCGAATGGGCGGCTTCGATCCATCCGTACCGGGCCGATGCGGTCGATGCGTTGCAGAAGGCCAAGGCCGACGGCGCGCGCGCGGTGAAGTGGCTGCCCGCGGCGATGGGCATCGATCCCGCGTCCGCGCGCTGCGATGCGTTCTACGCCGCGCTGGCGAAAAGCGGCCTGCCGCTCATCACGCACGCCGGCCTCGAGCGCGCGGTGTTCGGCCACGACCGGCAGGATGCGGGCAATCCGCTGCGCCTGCGCCGCGCGCTCGACGCCGGCGTGCGCGTGGTGGTGGCGCACTGCGCATCGATGGGCGAGGACCGCGATCTCGATGGCGCCGGCGCGATGCTCGACAGCTTCGCGCTTTTCGCGCGCCTGATGGGCGAGAGGCGCTACGAGAAAAACCTGTTCGGCGATATCTCCGCGATGACCCAGCGCAACCGCGCCGGGCCGGCGCTGGCGCGCGTCCTCGAGGAAGAGGCGTGGCACGCGCGGCTCCTGAATGGCTCGGACTATCCGCTGCCCGGTGTGATGCCGATCTTCTCGCTCGACTATCTCGTGTCGCTCGGCATGCTCGAGCCGCGCGCGGCGCCGGTGCTGAGCGAAATCCGCACGCACAATCCGCTGCTCTTCGACTTCGTGCTGAAGCGCCAGCTGCGCTCGCGCGGCAAGGCGTTCTCGCCGAGCGTGTTCCACACGCGCAGGTTCTTCGAACCCGCCGTGTAAAATCGACGCGCCATGTCGGGCAACTCCTTCGGCGCTCTTTACTGCGTGACCTCGTTCGGCGAGTCGCACGGCCCGGCTTACGGCGGCGTGGTCGACGGTTGCCCCCCCGGAATGGCGCTCGCCGTCGCCGATATCCAGAAGGAGCTCGACAGGAGGAAGCCCGGCACCTCGCGCCATGTGACGCAGCGGCGCGAGTCCGACGCGATCGAGATCCTGTCCGGCGTATACGAAGGCCGCACCACCGGCACCGCCATCGGCTTTCTCGTGCGTAACGAGGACCAGCGCTCGAAGGATTACTCCGCGATCGCCGAGAAGTTCCGCCCGGGCCACGCCGACTACACCTACCTGCAGAAGTACGGCACGCGCGATCCGCGCGGCGGCGGCCGCGCGTCTGCGCGCGAGACGGTGATCCGTGTCGCCGCGGGCGCGATCGCCAAGAAATGGCTGCGCGAGCGCTACGGCGTGCTCGTGCGCGGCTATCTCGCTCAGCTCGGGCGCACCGACATCCCGTTTCGCTCCTGGGATGGCGTCGATGCGAATCCGTTCTTCGCCGCCGATCCGGCAATGGTGGCGCAGCTCGAAAAGCAGATGGACGAGCTGCGCGAGTCGGGCGACTCTTGCGGCGCGCGGGTGAACGTCGTAGCGCAGCACGTCCCGGTCGGCTGGGGCGAGCCGGTCTACGGACGGCTAGACGCCGACATCGCGGCCGCGATGATGGGCATCAACGCGGTGAAGGGCGTCGAGATCGGCGCCGGCTTCGGCGCCATCGTGCAGAAGGGCAGCGAGCACGGCGACGAGATGACGCCGCAGGGGTTTGTCGGCAACAACAACGGCGGCGTGCTCGGCGGCATCTCGACCGGCCAGGACATCACCGTCTCGATCGCGCTCAAGCCGACCTCGAGCATCCGGGTGCCGCGGCGGACCATCGATCGCGCCGGCCGCGCCGCCACCATCGAGACCACCGGCCGCCACGACCCCTGCGTCGGCGTGCGGGCCACGCCGATCGCCGAAGCGATGCTCGCCTGCGTGCTGATGGATCATGCGCTGCGACATCGCGCGCAATGCGCGGATGTGACGCCGCCGCTCAAGTTCCCCGTACGCTAGAAAAGCCTAAGAAAATCAATTAGAGTATGGCTACAAAACTCCCAAGAGAGAAGAACATGAGCAACAAGGGCCAGTTGCTACAAGACCCGTTTCTGAACACGCTGCGCAAGGAGCACGTCCCGGTTTCGATCTATCTGGTGAACGGCATCAAGCTGCAGGGCCAGATCGAGTCCTTCGATCAATACGTGGTGCTGCTGCGCAATTCCGTCACGCAAATGGTCTACAAGCACGCGATCTCCACCGTCGTGCCGTCGCGCCCGATCAACCTGGGAGCGGAGAAGGACCCGGAGTAGTTTGTCCGAAAGGCAGTCTGAAACCCCCGCCAAGGCCGCCGATCCGCGCGCGGCTGTCGTCGTTTGCCTGGATTTCGGCGACGACGACTACGAGCCCGGCGTAGAGGAGGTCGAACGCCTGGTGGAAAGCGCCGGCGTTACGCGACACGCGGTGGTGCGCGGCAAGCGCAGCCGGCCGGATGCGAAGCTCTACGCCGGCACCGGCAAGGTTCAAGAGATCGGCCGGGTCGCCGCGGACTTGAATGCCGCCACCGTCGTGTTCAACCACGCCCTGTCTCCGGCCCAGCAGCGCAACCTCGAAAAAGAGCTGCAGCGCGTGGTGATGGACCGCACCGACCTCATCCTGCACATCTTTGCGCAGCGCGCGCAGACCACCGAAGGCAAGCTGCAGGTGGAACTCGCGCAGCTCGATCGCCTGTCCACGCGCCTCGTGCGGGGCTGGACGCACCTCGAGCGCCAGCGCGGCGGCCTCGGCAAGACCGGCGGGCCGGGCGAGAAGCAGATCGAGCTCGACCGGCGCTACATCGCAGAGCGCGTGCGCATGCTGAAAAGGAAGCTCGGGACGCTGAAGAAGCAGCGCACGGTGCAGCGGCGCGGCCGCGCGCGCGGCGACGTGCTGTCCGTCTCGATCGTCGGCTATACCAATGCGGGCAAGTCGACGCTGTTCAATGCGCTCGCCCACGCCAAGGCGTACGAGGCGGACAAGCTGTTCGCCACGCTCGATACGACGAGCCGGCGCATCTGGATCCCGCAGGCCGGGTCGGTCGTCCTCTCCGATACGGTGGGCTTCATCCGGGATCTGCCGCACGGCCTGGTCGCCGCATTTCGCGCCACCCTGGAGGAGACGGTGCGCGCCGACCTGCTGTTGCACGTGGTCGACGCCGCGTCGCCGGTGCGGGAGGCGCAGCAGGTGGAAGTGGACAAGGTGCTGCACGAGATTGGCGCAGACGAGGCGCCGCAGGTGCTGGTGTGGAACAAGATCGACACCGCGCAGCTCGATCCGGGCGCCGAGCGAGACCAGTATGGTAGGATTTCACGCGTTTTTGTGAGCGCTCGCACTGGTGCAGGTTTGGAGGAGCTGCGCGGTGCGATTGCCGAGTTCGCGCAAGCGCGCTCGGCGCGGCGTAAGCCGGTGAATCCGGCGCGATCCCTCCAACCTCTCTAAGCGGTTTCCTTAATGTCCTTGAACGACCCCAACTGGGGACGCGGCAATCGCGGCCCGCAAGGCCCCGGTGGCGGTAACCAGGGCCCGCCGGATCTCGACGAGCTGTGGCGCAATTTCAACCGCCGGCTCTCGGAGATCTTCCACCGCCGCGGGCGCGGCGCGGGCGACGAGCCTCCGCGCCCCACCAACGGCCGCGGCATCGGCGGCGGCGCCGGCGCGCTGATCCTCCTCGTCCTCGCGGTCTGGCTGGCGAGCGGCTTCTACATCGTGGTCGAGGGCACGCGCGGCGTAGTGCTGACCTTCGGCAAATTCTCGCAGGAGACGCAGTCCGGCCTGCGCTGGCGCCTGCCGTGGCCGATCCAGACGCACGAGATCGTGAATCTATCGCAGGTGCGCACGCTCGAAGTCGGCTACCGCAACAACGTGCGCACCAAGGTGCTGAAGGAATCGCTGATGCTGACCGACGACGAGAACATCGTCGATCTGCAGTTCGCCGTGCAGTACCTCGTGAAGGACGCGCAGGCCTTCGTGTTCAACGTGCGCCGTCCGGACGAGTCGGCGATGCAGATCGCCGAGACCGCGATGCGCGAGGTGATCGGCAAGAACCGCATGGACTCGATCCTGTACGAGACGCAGGTCGACATCGCCAACAAGACGCGCGACCTCATGCAGGCGATCCACGACCGCTACAACACCGGCATCACGATCAGCGCGGTGACGCTGCAGAATGCGCAGCCGCCCGAGCAGGTGCAGGCGGCGTTCGACGATGCGGTGAAGGCGAACCAGGACCGCGAGCGGCAGAAGAACGAGGGCCAGGCCTACGCCAACGACGTGATCCCGCGCGCGCGCGGCACTTCGTCGCGGCTGCTGCAGGAAGCCGAAGGCTACAAGCAGCGCGTCATCGCCAACGCCGAGGGCGATGCGTCGCGCTTCAAACAGGTGCTGACGGAATACGCCAAGGCGCCGCAGGTGACGCGCGAGCGGATCTACATCGACACGATGCGCGAAGTCCTGTCGTCGACCAACAAGATCATGATGGACTATCGCGGCTCGGGAAATCTGCTCTACCTGCCGCTCGACAAGATCATGCAGCAGGCGGGCGGCGCGCCGCTCACCGAGTCGCAGGCGGCGCAGCGGCCCGCCGAGGCGCCACCGGCCGGCGATCCGGGACCGCGCTCGCGCGAGACCCTGCGCAACCGCGAGCGGGGCGATCGATGAGAGCCCTCGGTCCGATCCTCGCCGGCGTCATCGTCGTGCTGCTGCTCGTGTCGGGCACGCTCTACACCGTCGACCAGCGCCAGCACGCGATCGTCTTCCAGCTCGGCGAGGTCAAGGACGTGGTGCAGAAGCCGGGCCTGCACCTGAAGATTCCGCTGCTGCAGAACGTGCGCCTGTTCGACATGCGCATCCTCACCTTCGACGACGCCGAGCCGTTGCGTTTCCTCACCCAGGGCAACCGGCCGGTGCTGGTCGACTCGTTCGTGAAGTGGCGCATCGTCGACGTCAAGCAGTACTACGTCAGCGTGCAGGGCGACGAGTTCCGCGCCATGACGCGCATCAAGCAGACCGTCGCCGGCGTGCTGCGCGACGAGTTCGGCGTGCGCATCCTGCACGACGTCGTCTCCGGCGAGCGCGAGCAGATCATGAGCCGCGTGCGCGAGAAGGTCGACCAGGACCTCGAGCGCATCGGCGTCAAGATCGTCGACGTGCGCCTCAAGCGCGTCGACCTGCCGCAGGACGTGAGCGAGTCGGTGTACCGCCGCATGGAAGCGGAGCGCAAAAGAATCGCCAACGAGCTGCGCTCGACCGGCGCCGCCGAGGCGGAGAAGATCCGCGCCGACGCCGACCGGCAGCGCGAGATCATCGTTGCCGAGGCCTACCGCGACTCGCAGCGAGCGCGCGGCGAGGGCGACGCGAAGTCGGCGGCGATCTATGCCGCCGCTTTCAACCAGAATCCGGAGTTCTTCGCTTTCTATCGCAGCATGGATGCGTACCGCAGCGTGTTCCGCGGCCGCAACGACCTGATGCTGCTGGAGAGCAACTCCGACTTCCTGCGCTACTTCAGGGACTCGCTCGGAAAACCGTCGACGAGACGATGACCGATGGGCACCGTCTTTCTGATGGCGCTCGCGCTGATGCTGATTCTCGAGGGGGTTCTGCCGTTTCTGGCGCCTAACCTCTGGCGCGACACCTTCCGCCGCATCACGCAGATGAGCGACGGCCAGATCCGCTTCGTCGGCCTCTCCTCGATGCTGGTCGGCCTGCTGCTCCTGCTTTGGGCTCGTTCATGAGGTGGGCGCGCTCGTGAAGTGGATCCTGCCCGAGTACGTCGAGGACGTGCTGCCGGCCGAGGCCATGCGCATCGAGAAGCTGCGCCGCAGGATCCTCGACCTCTTCTTCAAGAAAAAATACGAGCTGGTGATGCCGCCGCTGCTCGAGTTCATGGATTCGCTGCTCACCGGCACCGGGCACGACCTCGAGCTTCGGACCTTCAAGGTGGTCGACCAGTTTTCCGGCAAGACCATGGGCGTGCGGGCCGATATCACTCCGCAGGTGGCGCGCATCGACGCGCACCTTCTCAACCGCAAGGGCGTGACGCGGCTCTGCTACTGCGGCTCGGTCCTGCACACGCGGCCGGCGAGCCCCGGCGCAACGCGCGAGCCGATCCAGATCGGCGCCGAGATGTACGGCAACGCCGCCGTCGCGGCCGATGTCGAGGTGCAGGGCCTGCTGTGCGAAGCGCTGGCGGCGGCCGGCATGCGCGGCATTCGCCTGGGACTCGGCCACGTGGCGGTATTCCGCGCCATCGCCCAGGCGGCGAAGATCAATGGCGAGCGCGAGCGCGGCCTGTTCGAGGCGCTGCAGAAGAAAGACGTGCCTGAATTGAAAAACCTTTCGAAGAATCTTCCAGCGAAGACCCGCGATGCGCTGCTCCTGCTGCCGGAGCTCTACGGCGACGCGAAGGTGCTGGACGAGGCGGCGCGAAAATTGCCGAAGATCGCCGCGCTGGAGCAAGCCCTCGCGACCCTGCGTGCGCTCGCCAAGGCCTGCCCGGTGCCGGCGAACTTCGACCTCGCCGAGCTGCGCGGCTATCACTATCATTCCGGCGTGGTGTTCGACGCCTACTGCGACGGCGCGAGCAGCGCGGTGGCGCGCGGCGGGCGTTACGATGATGTCGGCAAGGCGTTCGGCAGGGCGCGTCCGGCAACCGGATTCTCGATCGACTTGAGGGCACTGGCAGGGGTATCGAAGTGAGCGCGAGAAACGTCGTCGTCATCGGCACCCAGTGGGGCGATGAAGGCAAAGGCAAGATCGTCGACTGGCTCACCGACCGGGCGCAGGGCGTGGTGCGCTTCCAGGGCGGCCATAACGCCGGGCACACGCTGGTCATCGGCGGCAAGAAGACGGTATTGCACCTCATCCCGTCGGGAATCCTGCGCTCGAACGTCGACTGCTTCATCGGCAACGGCGTCGTGGTATCGCCGCAGGCGCTGGTGCAGGAGATGGACGAGCTGGAGAGCGCCGGCGCCAAGGGCGTCGTCGCTCGCCTCTCCGTGAGCGAAGCCTGCCCGCTGATCCTTCCCTATCACTCGGCGCTCGATCTCGCGCGCGAGAGCTCGAAAGGCGAGAAGAAGATCGGCACGACCGGCCGCGGCATCGGGCCTGCGTACGAGGACAAGGTGGCGCGCCGGGCGATCCGCCTGCAGGACCTTTTCAAGCCGGTTCGCTTCGCCGAGAAGCTGAAGGAGCTGCTCGAGTTCCACAACTTCGTGCTGGAGAAGTATCACCGGGTGGCGCCGGTGGACTTCCAGAAGACGCTCGACGAGAGCCTCGCGCTCGCGCCGCGCCTGGAGCCGCTGATCGCCGACGTGCCGCGTGCGCTCTACCACGCCAACCGCGCCGGCAAGAACCTCCTGTTCGAAGGCGCGCAGGGCTCGCTGCTCGACATCGACCACGGCACCTATCCGTTCGTCACCTCGTCGAACTGCGTCGCCGGCGCGGCGGCGGCGGGCGCGGGGATCGGGCCGATGCACCTGCACTACGTGCTCGGCATCACCAAGGCCTACAGCACCCGGGTGGGAAGCGGGCCGTTCCCGACCGAGCTTTCCGACAACGTCGGCGAGATGCTGCGCCAGCGCGGGCAGGAATTCGGCGCCACCACCGGCCGGCCGCGGCGCACCGGCTGGTTCGACGCGGCGGCGCTGAAGCGCTCGATCCAGCTGAACGGCGTCTCCGGCCTGTGCATCACCAAGCTCGATGTCCTCGACGGCGTCGAGGTACTGAAGATCTGCGTCGGCTACGAGCTCGAAGGCCAGTTGTCGGAGATCCTGCCGGTCGGCGCCGAGGAGCTCGAGCGCTGCGTGCCGGTCTACGAGGACCTGCCCGGCTGGATGGAAAGCACCGTCGGCGTGAAGAGCCTCGAGAAGCTGCCGAAGGGCGCGCGCGACTACCTGAACCGCATCGAGAAGCTCTGCGGCGTGCCGATCGACCTGATTTCCACCGGCCCGGACCGGGAGGAAACAATTGTCAGAAGGCACCCGTTCGACCCGCGGTAGGCTATAAGCTAGACTGTACGGTCTAGTCTAGTATCCCCGGGAGCAAGCACCTTGGCCGAAGCAAACCGCGAGCGCGTACTGCGCGCCGCCACCAGCTCGTTTCTCGCCCACGGCTACACGTCCAGCGTCGACGACATCGCCCGCCGCGCGGGCGTCGCCAAGCAGACCGTCTACCACCACTTCCCGAGCAAGGACCGCCTGTTCAAGGAAGTGGCGCGCGACCTCGCCATGAGCGTGCTGGTGGAGCTCGAGGGCGACGACGTGCGCGCGGCGCTGCTGCGCTTCGCCATCGCCTACCGCGAGCGGGCGCTCGGCGCCGCCGGCATCGCCACCTTCCGCACGCTGGTGCCGACGGTGCCGCGCTTCAAGACGCTCGCCAAGGCGATGTACGCCAACACCGCCGGCGAGCTGGTCGAGCGCCTGGCGCTCTACCTCGAAGGGGCGATGAAGGCCGGCCGGCTGCGGCGCGACGATTCGGTGCTGGCGGCGGAGATGCTGATGAGCATGCTTGCCGGCGTGGACCGGGTGAAGCGCCTGTTCGGCGTCAGCGACAAGCGCGAAAGCGGCGAGCGCCGGGCCGCGCGGATCGTCGATTGTTTCTTGCGAGCGTACAAATCATGACCCGGTCAATCATCGTTCTTCTGTCTCTCGTGCTCGCGGCCTGCAGCCAGGGTGACGCCAAGCAGGGCAAGGATGCGAAGGACGCCAAGGCGGCGCCGCCGCCGCTCGCCGTCAGCGTCATCGACGCGACCGTCCGCGAGGTGCCGATCACCTTCGAGGCGGTCGGCCGTACCGAGGGCTCGCGCGAGGTGCAGGTGCGCGCGCGGGTCGCGGGTATTTTGGAAAAACAAATGTATGTGGAAGGGGACAGCGTTAAGGCCGGCGCGACCCTGTTCGAGATCGAGCGGGCGCCGTTCGAGATCGAGCTCGCGCAGGCGCGCGGCACGCTGGCGGAAGTATCGGCGCGCGAGGAGCTGGCGCAGCAGGAGCATGAGCGCCTCAAGGGCCTCGCCGACAAGCGCGCCATCAGCCAGAAGGAGGCCGACCAGGCAGCGTCGGCCGTGCAGCAGGCGCGGGCGCTCGCGCAGGTGGCGCGCGCGCGAGTGCGGCAAGCCGAGCTCAATCTCTCTTACACGCGCATCGCAGCGCCGATCGAAGGCGTCACGGGGAGGGCGTTGCAGTCGATCGGCAGCCTGGTCTCGCCGAGCGGCGACGGGGCGCTGCTGACGACGCTCACGCGCAGCGACCCGATCTGGGTGCGCTTCTCGCTCTCCGAGCCGGAGTTCGCGCAGGTGCGCGGCGGCGAAGGCAAGGAAGCGCAGGTGAAGATCGAGCTCGCCGATGGCACGGCGTATCCCGAGGCGGCAAAGCTCAATTTCTCCGGCTCCACGGTCGATGCGCAAACGAGCTCGGTGCAGATGCGCGCCGAGGTGCCGAATCCGCGCCTGGCGCTCCTGCCCGGTCAGTTCGTGCGCGTTCGCATCACCTCCGGGACCGTGCAGGCGGTCGTCGTGCCGCAAAGCGCAGTGCTGCAGAACGAAGGCGGCCGCTTCGTCTGGCTGGCGAGCGAGGGCAAGGCGGTGCAGCGGCCGATCAAGGCGGGAGCCTGGGTGGGCAAGGATTGGGCGGTGCTCGAGGGCCTGAAGCAGGGCGACCAGGTCATCGTCGACAACCTGGTGCGGCTGCGGCCGAACGCGCCGGTAGCGGCGAAGAAGGCCGGCCAGGGGTAGCGGGTGTCGAAGTTCTTCATCCACCGGCCGGTGTTCGCGGGCGTCATCGCCATCATCATCGTCATTGCCGGGCTGGTGTCGGCGAAGCTGCTCGCCGTCGCCCAGTACCCGGAGATCGCGCCGCCGACGGTGCTGATCACCACCTCGTACCCGGGCGCGAGCGCGGAGACGCTGTCGCGCACCGTGGCGGCGCCGATCGAGGAGCAGCTCTCCGGGGTCGAGAAGCTGTCGTTCTTCAGCTCGACCTCGTCATCGACCGGCACGCTGCAGATTACCGCCACCTTCGAGCCGGGCACCAACGTCGACCAGTCGGTCTTCAACGTCAACAACCGGGTGCAGATCGCGCTGCCGCGCCTTCCCGACGAGGTGCGCCGGAACGGCGTGATCGTGCAGAAGCGCTCGTTCGACATCCTGCTCGTGGTGTCGATGGTCTCGCCGGGCGAGAAGCGCGACACGCTTTACCTCTCCAACTACGCCTCGATCAACATTGTCGACGAGCTGAAGCGCCTGCCGGGCATCGCCGACGTGACCATCTTCGGCGCGCGCGACTACTCGATGCGCATCTGGATCAACCCCGAGAAGATGGCGCGCCTGGGCATCACCACCAGCGACGTCGCGGCGGCGCTGCGGGCGCAGAACGCGCAGTACGCGGCCGGTCGCATCGGCACCGAGCCCGCGCCGCCGGGGCAGAGCTACGTCTACACCGTTACCGCCAGCGGCCGCCTGATCGAGCCCGAGGAGTTCGGCGAGATCGTCGTGCGCGCCATGGGTCCCGGCGGAGTTCTGCGCCTGAAGGACATTGCCAGGATCGAGCTGGGCGCTCTCAACTACGACACCTCCAACACGCTCGACGGCCAGCCCACCATCGGCATGGCGACCTACCTGCAGCCCGGCGCCAACGCGCTCGAGGTCGCGGAGCTGGTGCGGGCGAAGATGCAGGAGCTGCGCCCCGGGTTCCCGCAGGGCGTCGACTACGCCATCCCCTTCGATACCACGCGCTTCGTCGACGCCTCGATCAAGGAGGTCAACACCACCATCTTCGAGGCGGCGCTGCTGGTGCTCGCGGTCGTGTTCCTGTTCCTGCAGACCTGGCGCGCGACGCTGATTCCAATGATCGCGGTGCCGGTGTCGCTCATCGGCGCCTTTGCCGGGCTGTGGCTGGTCGGCTTCTCCATCAACACGCTCACCCTCTTC
>DATLDY010000126.1:0-15639 GCA_035525655.1 Burkholderiales bacterium | reverse complement strand
CTTCGGCATGGGGCTCACGCAGATCCTGTTCCTCTACATCGTGGTCAAGTGCATCCGCAGCGGCGAGCCCGCGCCCCAGCTTCCCTGGGAAGGCGCCGACTCGCTGGAATGGACCCACCTGCCGACGCCGGCGCCCTATCACACCTTCGAAGTCCAGCCGGGCATCAAGTAGACCGCGAGTGAATGAGCAAGAACGCGCGCACCGCGCTGATCCTGGCCTCGATTGCCGTGGCGGCCTTCCTCGGCATCATCGCCAAGTACTGGCTGCTTGGCGGATGAGCCTGCAGGCGCAGAACCGCAAGCTCTTCATCCGGCTGGCGATCATCGCCGCCGGGATGTTCGGCTTCGGCTATGCGCTGGTGCCGTTCTATTACCAGATCTGCGCAGCGTGGGGCATCAACTCCTTCGGCGAAGTGCGCGCCGCACCGGCGAACACGCAGGTCGATGGCGCACGCACGATCATTATCGAATTCGATTCAAATGCGCACGGCCTGCCGTGGCGCTTCAAGCCGGTGGTGAATCACATCGAGGTGCATCCGGGCCAGCTCGCCACCGTCGAATACGAAGTGATCAACGACCGCGCGACGCCGGTAACCGCGCAAGCGGTGCCGAGCTATGGGCCGCCGCACGCGGGAGAGTATTTCCAGAAGGTCGAATGCTTCTGCTTCAAGGAGCAGACCCTTGCCCCCGGCGAGACGCGGCGCATGCCGGTGACTTTCGTGGTCGATCCGAAGCTGCCGAAGGACATCAACAGCATCGCGCTCTCGTACACGTTCTTCGAGGTCGCCGGGCGGGGCGGGAAGAGCTGATGTTCGTGATCGCGTTATAAACAGGGAGAAAAGCATCGTGGCCCACAGCGCAACTACCGAAGAACGCCAGGCCCATTATTCGGTCCCGGCTCCCATGCCCTGGCCCATCATGGGCTCGATGGCGCTTTTCCTGATGGCGCTCGGCGGCGTGTTCGTGATGAACGGCCGGCTCGGCGGCTGGGTGTCGATTGCCGCGGGCTTCATGCTGCTCCTCTTCATGATGGTGCGCTGGTTCGGCGATGTCATTCGCGAATCCGAGGGCGGCAAGTACGGGCGCTGGGAAGACCTTTCGTTCCGCTGGGGAATGAGCTGGTTCATTTTCTCCGAGGTGATGTTCTTCGGCGCGTTCTTCGGCGCGCTCTGGTGGGTGCGCAACTACTCGGTGCCGGACCTCGCGACGATCGAGAGCAACGCGCTCATGTGGCCCGGGTTCACGCCGCACTGGCCCTCGGCCGGACCGGGATTCATGGAGGAGTTCTCGCCGATGGGCGCGTGGGGCTTGCCCGCGCTCAACACTATCCTGCTGTTGTCCTCCGGCGTCACCATCACGCTGGCGCACTGGAGCCTGATCGCCAACAACCGTAGCAGGCTGCTGTTATGGCAGGGGATCACCATCCTCCTGGGCGTCTTGTTCCTGATCTGCCAGGGGATCGAATACAGCCATGCCTACTCCGAGCTGAACCTCAAGCTCTCGACCGGCGCCTACGGCTCCACGTTCTTCATGCTGACCGGCTTCCACGGTTTCCACGTCACGCTCGGCGCGATCATGCTGACGGTGATCTGGTTTCGCATCCTCAACGGCCACTTCACGCCCGAGCACCACTTCGCCTTCGAAGGCGTGGCCTGGTACTGGCACTTCGTCGACGTGGTGTGGCTCGGTCTGTTTATCTTCGTCTACTGGTTATAGTCTTCCGGGGATCAGTCCGAAGTAGTAGCCGGCCATCAGCAGCACGAACAGGGCGACCGACAGTCCAACCCGGAACGTCAGCGCCAGCGCCATCTTGCGCGGGTCGTTGCGGCCCTTGATCAGGTAGAACAGGGCCGAGGCGAGGCTGCCGATGATCAGCAGCAGAACGACGATCACTGCGTAACGCATGCTGCGAGAATACTCTTTCCGCCCGCGCGCCTGGGCGCTCGCCCTGGCCGCGCTGGGCTGCGTCCTGTTCGTGGGCCTGGGCAACTGGCAGTCACGGCGCGCAGCCGACAAGCGCGAGCTCGCGTTCGCGCTCGATGCGGCAATGAAATCGCCGCCCATCGAGCTGGCGGCCGGGCCGGTGGATGCCGCGCAAGTTGCTCACACGCGCATCGCAGCGCGCGGCAGCTTCGTTCCGGAGCGCAGCGTGCTCCTCGACAACAAGCTGCGCCGCGGACGACCCGGCTACGAAGTGGTGACGCCGCTCAGGCTCGCCGATTCACCCTGGCACGTGCTCGTCGACCGCGGATGGATTGCGGCGCCGCCTTCCCGCGAAACCCTGCCGGCGATCCGCACGCCGGCGGGCGAAGTCCGGCTGGAAGGCGTTGCGCTCGACCGGCTGCCGCAAGCGCTTGAGGCGGGCGCGCAGGCCGCGGGCACGGTGCGCCAGAACCTGGACCTCGCCGCGTATGCGGCCGAATCCGGCCTGCGCCTGCAGCCGATCGTGATCGAGCAGCACTCCGAGCTCGACGACGGCCTGCTGCGCGACTGGCCGCGTGCCGACTTCGGCATCGAGAAGCACGAGAGCTACGCGCTGCAGTGGTATTCGTTCGCCGCGCTCGCCCTCGTGCTCGCAGCGGTATTTTCATTTCGCCGTGTCGTCTAGGCTCAAGCTCGGCCTCATCTTCTTCGCCTGCGCGGCGCCCTTTCTGCTCGGCTGGCTGGCGTATGAATATCGCCTGGGGGCGGGCGAGAGCGGCAATTACGGCGAGCTCCTCCAGCCGCAGGCCGTATCCGGGCCGCTCACGCCACTACGAGGAAAGTGGGTGCTCGTGACGTTCGACACGGCCGCTTGCGCCGCTGCCTGCGAGAAAAAGCTCTACATCGTGCGCCAGCTTCGCCGCGGGCAAGGCAAGGAGCAGGAGCGCATCGAGCGGCTGTGGGTCCTGACCGACAGCGGGAAGCCGCGCAACGAGGTCCTCACCGCGATCGAGGGAAGCCATGTCGCCGCCGACGCGAACCTGGCATTCCCGGGCAAGCGGGAGGACCACATCTACCTCGTGGACCCGCTGGGCAACCTGATGATGCGTTTCCCGTCCGATCCGGAACCCGCGAAGATGATCAAGGACCTGCAGCGGCTGCTGAAATATTCGAGATTCGGATGAAGGCGCTTTCGCTCATCGCGCTCGCGCTCGCCTTTGTCGTGGTGGTGATGGGCGCCTATGTGCGGCTCTCGGACGCGGGCCTGGGGTGTCCGGACTGGCCGTTCTGCTATGGCAAGCCCATGCCGGCAGAAATCGCCGACGGCCACGCGCTCGCCAAGGCATGGAAGGAAATGGGCCACCGTTATCTCGCCGGCGCGCTAGGGCTCCTGATCCTCGCGCTGTGCGTCGTGGCGTGGCGCAGCGCACGTTCCCGCACGCTCACGAGCGGGCTCGTCATCCTGGTGGCGTTCCAGGCGGCGCTCGGCATGTGGACGGTGACCATGCTCCTCAAGCCGGCGATCGTGACGGCCCATCTCCTCGGCGGCCTGGCAACCCTCGCGCTGCTCGTCTGGCTCGCGCTACGGCAGTGGCCCCACACGCCGGACGTTGCGGTGCGTGCCTTGCGCATTACCGCGGCCACGGCGCTGGCGGCCGTTGTAGCCCAGGTCGCGCTCGGAGGCTGGGTGAGCGCGAACTATGCGGCTCTTGCCTGCCCCGATCTGCCCCTCTGCCGCGGCCGCTGGGTTCCGGAGATGGATTTCGCCAATGCTTTCCATGTCGTGCGCGAGCTGGGGCAGACCGCGCAAGGGGAGCTCCTCTCCCTCGAGGCGCTGACCGCGATCCATTGGACGCACCGCGTATTTGCCCTCGTGGCGGCGACGGCAGTGCTTCTCCTCGCGGCACGCGCCTGGCAAGTGCTGCCACCGCTGGCGGTTCTCCTGGCCGGCATCGTGACGCTGCAGCTCGGCCTCGGAATCGCGAACGTCGCGCTGGGCCTGCCGCTCGCACTCGCTGCCGCGCATAACGCGGGCGCGGCTGTGCTGATCGCTGCGCTCGTCGTGATAAACTTTTTCTCCTTCCGCGGCTTGCGTCCTTCCCGGTGACGACTCAGGTTCTTTCCCCCAGCTTGGCGCAGCGCCTTAGCGCTCGCATTCGTGCTTTCTGTGCGCTAACCAAGCCGCGCGTCGTCTCGCTGATCGTTTTCACCGCGGTCATCGGGATGTTCCTCGCCACGCCGGGCATGGTGCCGGGGCAGGTGCTGCTCGCCGGAACCCTCGGCATCGGCCTCGTGGCCGGCGCGGCCGCCGCGATCAATTGCCTGGTCGAGCAGAACATCGATGCGCTGATGCAGCGCACGCGCTGGCGGCCGCTGCCTCGCGGCGAGCTGACGGCGCTGCAGACGCTGGTGTTTGCGGGGGGGCTCGGCGGGCTGGGGCTGTGGCTGCTGGGAAAATTCGTCAACCCGCTCACCATGTGGCTCACACTGGGCACATTCGTCGGCTACGCCGTCATCTACACGCTGATCCTCAAGCCCGCCACGCCGCAGAACATCGTCATCGGCGGCGCCTCGGGCGCGATGCCGCCCGTGCTTGGCTGGGCCGCGGTGACCGGCGAAGTGAGCACCGAGGCGCTGATCCTTTTCCTGATTATTTTCGTTTGGACGCCGCCGCATTTCTGGTCGCTCGCGCTCTACCGCACGCAGGAATACGCGCGCGCCGGCGTGCCGATGCTGCCCGTCACCCACGGTCGGGAATACACCGGCCTGCAAGTGCTGCTCTACACGCTGATCCTTTTCGCCACCACGCTCCTGCCGTATGCGATTCGCATGAGCGGCGTGGTGTACCTCGTCGCCGCGCTCATTCTGGGTGGCGTGTTCATCGCCCATGCCTTGCGCATCTATCTCGCCTACACCGATGCGGTTGCGCGGAAGACGTTCCGGTACTCGATTGCCTACCTGGCTGCGCTTTTCGCTGCGCTTCTCGTCGATCATTATCTGTAGCCTGGCGCTGCTCGCCGGCTGCGATGGCGCTCCGAAGTTCAGGAGCACCGACATCACCGGCGTCGACTATGGCAAGACCCTCGACCTGGCCGATCCCGGCGGCCGCGTGCGTCGGCTGGAAGACTTCCGCGGCAAGGCGGTCGTGCTTTTCTTCGGCTTCACGCACTGCCCGGACGTTTGCCCCACCACGCTTGCGGACATCTCGACCGCGGTCAAATCGCTCGGCCCCGACGCCGAGCGCGTGCAGGTGGTCTTCGTGACGGTGGATCCCGAGCGCGACAAGCCCGAGGACCTCGCGAAGTACGTCGGCGCCTTCGATCCGCGCTTCATCGCGCTGCGCGGTGACCCGGCGGCGACGCAGCGCGTGGCGAAAGACTTCAAGATCTACTACGAGAAGCGCAAGCAGGGCGACACGTACACGGTCGACCACAGCTCGCAGAGCTATGTCATCGACCCGCAGGGAAGGCTCCGCCTGCTCGTGCGGCCCGAGCGGCTGGCGAGCGATCTGGCCGAAGACCTGCGGACGTTGCTCAAGGAAAAGAGCTAGGCCGGCGCGGGCAGGAGCTTGCGCATCTTGTCGAGCGCCTTCGCCTCGATCTGCCGGATGCGCTCGGCAGACACGTTGAACTCCGCCGCGAGGTCGTGCAGCGTGGCTCCGTCCTTCTCGCGCAGCCAGCGGGCTTCGACGATCCGGCGGCTTCTCGCGTCGAGCGTCTCCAGCGCTTTCTGCAGGCCCTCGCTCTGCACGCGCTCGCTCTCTTCCGCTTCGAGGATGCGGAACGGCTCGGCGGCCTCGTCGGCGGCGAGGTAGTGCACCGGGGCGTAGCTTTCCTCGTCATCGCGGTCGGCTTCGAAGCCGAGCTCCTGGCCCGAAAGGCGCGTCTCCATCTCGACGACTTCCTCGGGCTTCACATGCAGCTCATCGGCCACCCGCGCGACGTCCGAGGTGCTCATCGGACCGAGCCCGCTCTTCATTGAACGCAGGTTGAAGAACAGCTTGCGCTGCGCCTTCGTGGTAGCCAGTTTCACCAGCCGCCAGTTGCGCAGGATGTACTCGTGCATCTCCGCCTTGATCCAATGAATGGCGAAGGACACTAGGCGCACCCCGCGGTCCGGATCGAAGCGCTTCACGGCCTTCATGAGGCCGAGGTTTCCTTCCTGGATCAGGTCGGCATGCGGCAGCCCATAACCCAGATAGCCGCGCCCGATGGCGACCACCAGCCGCAGGTGCGATAGCACCAGTTGCCGCGCGGCATCGAGGTCGTCCTCATCGCGGAAGCGACGCGCCAACCGCTGCTCCTCCTCGAGGCTGAGGAGCGGGAGGCGGTTGACGGTCTGGATGTAAGCCTCGAGGCTGCCGGTCGGCATCGGCATAAGCGCCGATACAGGCAGGGGCATCGCAGCTTGCGTAGTCATGGGGAGATCTCCTTGAGTAGCCAAGTTTAGCACTCGGGTATTTAGAGTGCCAATACCCTCATTCGTTCACCGGAAGGTCTCATACCGTGAGCAAGCACTAACTCCAATGTCAGGGCTCGATGGCGCGCAGGTGGCGCCGCACCGAAAGGTGGGCCCCAAGCCAGCCGAGCACGCCGGCAAACAGGACCACCGCCACGGCGTCGCCAAGAGGGAGGAAAGCGAACCGGAAATCGGAACCATACGAAGCGGCAAGCGAGGCGACCTCGCGGTTTAGGAGCGCGAGGCAAGCCGCCACCACGGCCAGCGCGACGACCCCGCCGGCCAGGCCCTGCAGGAGGCCGGCGTAGTGAAAGGGCCGGCCGATGAAAGCGTCCGTAGCGCCGATGAGCTTCGACACCTCGATTTCCGTGCGCTGCGTCAGGATCTGCAGCCGGATAGTGTTGAAGGTGACCGCGACGAGCGCGGCGCCGAGCAGCACGGCGAGGAGCCAGAGCCCCAACCGGCCGATCCGGGCAAGGCTCGCGAGGCGCCGCGCCCACAGCGAGTCGGCCTGCACATGCGCGACACCCGGCAGCTTGGCAAGCTCGCCCGCCAACGGCTCGACGTTTTCCTCCCGGGCAGTCACGACGAACGCATCCGGCAGCGGATTGCGTCCGAGCGCAGCGACAAGGTCCGAGAGTCCCTGCACGCCGGCGAGGTCCTTCAATGCCTGCTCGCGCGGCACGAAGCGCACGCGCGTGATGCGCGCGTCGCGCCTCAATGTTCCCGCAAGCGCGTCCGCGTCCGCCCGCTTGGCGTCGAGGAACACAGAAATCTGCGGATCCAGAGTGAGGCGGCCGGCGACCGTGCGCAGGCTCTCGACGAGCGCGTAGCCGGCGGCGGGCAACGCGAGTGCCACGCCGATGACCAGTGCATTGAGGAGCCCGACGCGCCGCAACCCGCGGCCGAAGGCCTGCGCGTGCTGGCGCATCCAGCCTTTCATTGCACGCGCCCGCCGTCGAGGTGCAGTACGCGCTTGCCGTACTGCGCGACCAGCCCCTGGTCGTGGGTGGCAATCAGCACGGTGACGCCGACCTGGTTGAACTCGACAAAGATGTCGAGGATGCGCTGCGCCGATTCGCCATCGAGGTTCGCCGTCGGCTCGTCGGCGAGGAGGATCGAGGGTCGGTTGACCACGGCGCGCGCGATCGCCACGCGCTGCTGCTCGCCACCGGAGAGCTGGATCGGATTCGCCTTCTCGCGCGCGAGGAGTCCCATCTTGTCGAGCGCGGCGCGCGCGCGGCGCGCGGCCTCCTTCGGCGCGTGTGCCGAGAACGCAAGGGGCAGCATCACGTTGTCGAAAACGCTCCGGTCGTAGAGGAGCTTCTGGTCCTGGAACACGAGGCCCACGTTGCGTCGCAGATAAGGGATCGCCGAGCGCTTGAGGGCGCCGACGTTCTGCCCGTTCACGAGCACGGATCCGGCGCTTGGCCGCTCGATCGCCGGGATCAGCTTCAGCAGCGTCGATTTGCCGGCGCCCGAGCGCCCGGTGATGAACACCAGCTCGCCCGCTTCGACGCTGAAGCTCACGCTGCGCAGCGCCTCCTCGCCTCCCGGGTAGCGCTTGGCGACCGCGGAAAAGCTAACCAACCAGCGCCTCGGCGAAATCGCGCGCGACGAACGGGCGCAAGTCGTCGATGTCCTCGCCGACCCCGACGAAGAGCAGCGGAACCGGCCGCTCGCGCGCGATGGCGCATACGACGCCGCCTTTGGCCGTGCCGTCGAGCTTGGTGAGCACCAGCCCCGTGAGGCCGAGCGCCTCGTCGAACGCGCGCACCTGCGCGAGCGCGTTCTGTCCGGTGTTGGCGTCGAGCACGAGCAGCACTTCGTGCGGCGATCCGGGCTGAGCCTTGGCGGCCACACGCTTCACCTTGCGGATCTCCTCCATCAAATGGAGCTGCGTCGGCAATCGCCCGGCGGTATCCGCAATCACCACGTCCGTGCCGCGCGCGCGCGCGGCGGAAAGCGCGTCGAAGACGACGGCGCCGGGATCTCCGGTGGTCTGCGCGATGACGGGTATGCCATTGCGCTCGCCCCAGATGACCAGCTGCTCGCGCGCCGCGGCGCGAAAGGTGTCGCCCGCCGCCAGCATCACGCTGCGCCCCTGCGACTGCAGCCACTTCGCGAGCTTGCCGATGGACGTGGTTTTGCCCGAGCCGTTGACGCCGGCGATCATGATCGTGAAGGGCTTCGCGCGAGAAGTGTCGAGCGCCCGCTCGAGGGGCTTGAGGAGCTCCGTGAGCGTAGCCTTCAAGGCGCCCTTGAGCGCCTCGCCCTCTTCGATGCGCTCCTTGCGGGCCTTCTCGCGCAGCGTATCGATGATCCAGTTGGTAGCGGCGACGCCGCAGTCCGCCTGCAGCAATGCCGTCTCGATCTCCTCGAACAGCGACTCGTCGACGCGGCGGCGGACAAAGAGCTCGGAAACCGGCGTGTTGAGAACGTCGCGCGTACGCGCGAGGCCGGCCTTGAGGCGCGCGGCCCAGGAAAGCGCTGCTACCATCGGTCGATGCATTCTAACAAAGGGGTTGTCCGAATTATCGCGGGGGAATATCGCGGCCGACGCATCAAAGTCGCGTCGCGCCCGGGATTGCGGCCGACGCCCGACAGAGTGCGCGAGACGCTGTTCAACTGGCTGGGACAATGGCTAGGCGGGCAGAGTTGCCTCGATCTTTTTGCCGGTAGCGGCGCGCTCGGCTTCGAAGCCGCGTCGCGCGGTGCCGCGCGAGTGGTGATGGTGGAGAGCGACCGCGACGCGTTCGCGGCGCTCGAGGCGGCGCGCGAAATGATCGGCGCGAAAGGCGTCGATCTCGTCTTCGGCGACGCGCTCCAGTTCCTCGATCGCCCGGGCGAGCGCTTCGACGTGGTTTTCCTCGACCCCCCCTTCAGGCAGAATTCGCTGCCCGCGGTGCTTGAGCGGCTCGAAAAATGGCTGAACGACGCAGCGCGCGTCTACATTGAATCGGCGCAGCCGCTTCCGGCCGTCGAGCACTGGATCGAGCTCAAGCGCGCTCGCGCGGGACAAGTGAGCTACCAACTTTTCCAGTGGAGAGGCGATGATCAAGGCGGTCTACCCCGGAACGTTTGATCCGCTCACGCGCGGGCACGAAGACCTCGTGCGCCGCGCGAGCACGCTGTTCGACTCGCTGATCCTCGGCATCGCGGAAAGTCGCGCCAAGCGCACCTTCTTCACTCTCGAGGAGCGCATCGAGATCGCGCGCGAGGCGCTGGGTGACGTGAAGAACCTGAAGATCGTCGGCTTCGACGGCCTGCTGATCGACTTCGTGCACAAGCACGATGCCCGCGTGGTGCTAAGGGGCCTTCGGGCCGTCTCGGATTTCGAGTACGAGTTCCAGCTTGCGGGCATGAACCGCAGCCTTTACCCCGAGCTCGAGACGGTGTTCCTCACGCCCTCGGAACAGCACATGTTCATCTCGGCGACGCTGGTGCGCGAGATCGCGACGCTCGGCGGCGATGTGTCGAAGTTCGTCGATCCGCGCGTGGTCGCGCGGTTCAAGAAAAAGCTGAAAAAACCCGGCTAGGTCTGGCAGCGCGGGCAGAAGAACGTCGAGCGCTGGCCCTGGGCGATGCGGCGCACCGGCGTGCGGCAGCGCCGGCACGGCTTGCCTTCGCGGTCGTACACCCAGTAGCGGCTTTGGAAATCACCGGCATGGCCGTCGGCGCCGACGAAATCGCGCAACGTCGAGCCGCCGGCGCGGATCGCGGCGCGCAGCGTGTCCTTGATCGATTTGGACAAGCGCGTGCAACGCTCGAGCGAGAGGCGCTTCGCGGCTTTTCGCGGATCGATTCCGGCGCGGAACAAGCTCTCGTTCGCATAGATGTTGCCGACGCCGACGATGCGACGCCCGTCCATCAGGAAAAGCTTGATCGCGGTGCGGTGGCCGCGGGTGAGGGCATGCAGGCGCGCGGGGTTGAAGGCCTGCGACAGCGGCTCCACGCCGAGATTCGCCAGCAGCGGGTGGCTATGGACCGCATCGGTCGTCCACAGTACGGCGCCGAAGCGCCGCGGGTCGCGGAGGCGCAGAACCCGATCGCCGAGGACGAGGTCGAAGTGGTCGTGCTTTTCCGCCGGGATGCCCGGCGGCAGCATGCGCAGGCTGCCCGACATCCCAAGGTGGAGGATGAGATGGCCGTCCCCGCAGTCGACGAGCAGGTACTTGCCGCGTCGGCTAACGCCGAGCACCGTGCGGCCGGCAAGCGAGAGCACGCCTTTCGAGACCGGCCAGCGCAGAAGCGGCTGACGGACTTCGACAGCCGAGATCACGCGGCCAGCAAGGTGCGGCGCGAGGCCACGGCGCGTGACTTCGACTTCGGGGAGCTCCGGCATCGCAGATTTCCGAGATAGCTGCGGCTTGTGCGGGGCACCAAATATACCTAACATCGGTCGAACCCCGATGTTCACCCGCCTGCTCAGACCTGTTGCAGTTGTCCTCGCTATTCACGGCACCGCGCTCGCCCAAGCCGACAGGGACGTCAACGAGCCCGCGCTCTACGAGATGCTGCTCGGCGAGATCGCGCTCCAGCGCGGCGACAATGCGCTCGCCGCCAAGACTTATCTCGATCTCGCCCGGCGCACGGGCGATGCGCGAGTCGCGCGCCGCGCGGTGGAAGTCGCCAATCAGGGGCGCCTGACGGACCTCGCGGTCGAGGCGGCCAGGACCTGGCAGGAGATCGAGCCGCAATCGCCGGCGGCGCTCCAGGTGCTCGCCGCGCTGCTCATCTCGGCGAAGAAGGTCGACGAGGCCGAGCCGGTGCTGGGCAAACTGCTGACCGCGGAGGGCGTCAGCCTCGAGCGCGGGTTCCTCCAGCTGAATCGACTGCTCTCGGGCAATCCCGATAAGGCTTCCAACCTTCGCGTGGTAAAGAACCTCGCCGCGCGCCACGCCAGGGTGGCCGAGGCACAGTTCGCCGTCGCGCAGGCTTCGATGGCGGCGTCGGACGATCGTGGCGCCATTGCCTCGGCGCGGCGTGCGGCGGAGATGCGGCCCGAGTGGGAAGCGCCGGCGGTCCTCGAAGCTCAAATCCTGCAGAAGCGCTCGACCAGCGACGCGGCGAAGCGCCTCGCGCAATTCGTCGAGCGCAACCCGAGCTCGCGCGAAGGACGGCTCAACTACGCGCGCGCGTTGATCCTGGACAAGCGCTTTCCGGAGGCGCGCAAGCAGTTCGAGGCGCTGCTCGCGGCAAATCCGAAAGATACGCAGCTCATCTACATGATCGGGGTGACCGCGTTCCAGCTGAAGGACTACGTGGTCGCCGAGGACAGCATGAAGCGCCTGGTCGACGACGCAGAGCACCGCGATCCCGACGGCGCGCGCTACATCCTCGGCCAGATCGCCGAGGAAAAGAAGGAGTGGCCGCGCGCGATCCAGTGGTACGAGCAGATCCAGGAGGGCGAGCACGCAGTGCCGGCGCGCCTTCGCACCGCCAATGCCATCGCCAAGCAAGGCAAGCTCGAGGCGGCGCGCGATTTCCTGCGCCGCGCGACCGACGATTACCCGGGCCAGGAAGTGCAGTTCACCGTCGCCGAGGCGCAGCTCCTGCGCGACGCGAACAAGAACAGCGAGGCCTTCGAAGTCCTCGACAAGGCGCTCAAGGCGGAGCCGGATCAGCCCGAGCTTCTCTACGACTACGCGCTCACCGCGGAAAAGCTGGAGAAATTCGACGTCCTCGAGAGCAATCTGAGAAAGCTGATCGAGGTGCGGCCGGAGCACGCGCACGCATACAACGCGCTCGGCTATTCGTTCGCCGAGCGCAACATGCGGCTCGACGAAGCCCGCAAGCTGATCGAGAAGGCCATCGAGCTTGCCCCGGAGGATTACTTCATCATGGACAGCCTCGGCTGGGTGCAATACCGCGAGGGCAACCTGAAGGGCGCTGCTGAAACGCTGCGCCGCGCGTGGAACGGCCGACCCGACGCCGAGATCGGCGCGCATCTTGGCGAAGTGCTGTGGGTGATGGGCGAGCGCAACGAGGCGAATCGCATCTGGCAGGAATCGCTGAAGAGCGCGCCCGACAACGAAACCGTCCAGAAGACGATCAAGCGCCTGCGCAAGTGAAGCGGGCGGTTTTAATCCTGCTCGTGCTGTGCGGGTGTGCGCAGCAGGAGCTGCGCCCGCCGGCCGCCGTTGACTTCGACATCGTCGGCCGCATAGCAGCGCGTTACCGCCAGGACGCATTCACCGGGAACCTGGTCTGGCGCCACGCCGGCAACGGCGACGAGATGCTGATCAGCACGCCGCTCGGCCAGGGCGTCGCGCGCATCGTGCGCGATGGCAACGCGGTCGAGCTCACCACCTCGGACGGGAAGAGCTACCGGGCGGCGGACACCGAATCGCTCACCGAGCGCACGCTCGGTTTCCGCTTGCCACTCGAGGGAATGGCCGATTGGGTGCAGGGCCGGTTTTCCGCCGATTCGCCGGCGAAGACGGAAAAATCCGACGACGGACGGTTGCGCTCGCTCGAGCAGCGCGGCTGGAAGGTCGAGTACCAGGAATACGACGGCCAGCGCCCCTCGCTCATGCGCCTCACCTACCAGGGCATCGAGCTGCGCCTCGCCATCTCGCAGTGGAGATGAGCTGGCTGGCGGCACCGGCCAAGCTCAACCTCTTTCTGCACGTCCTCTCCCGGCGCGCCGACGGTTATCACGAGCTGCAGACGGTTTTCCGACTCATCGACCGCGGCGACCGGGTGCGTATCGCGCGGCGCGAAGACGGGGAGCTGCGCTTCAGCGGCCCGTTCGGCAATGACAACCTCTGCCTGCGCGCGGCGCGACTTCTCAAGGCGCAGACGAGCTGCCGCCTTGGCGCGGACATCGAGCTCGAGAAGAACCTGCCGGTCGGCGGGGGGCTCGGCGGCGGATCATCCGACGCGGCCACCGTGCTCCTCGCACTGAACCGGCTGTGGAACCTGCGCCTGCATCGCGACGAGGTGCTCGGCATCGCGCCGCAACTCGGCGCCGACGTCGCGTTTTTCGTGTTCGGTCGGAACGCCGTGGGCGAGGGCATTGGCGAGCGCCTCACGCCACTTGACCTGGCGCCCGCCTGGTACCTCGTGGTCACACCGCAAGTTAGTGTTTCCACGAAGGAAATCTTCGCTCACGCGTTGACAGGCGAGTCCAAAGCACTCAAAATACCGCCCTTTTTCTCGGGGCAGGGAACGAACGATCTGGAACGGGTCGTCAGCGCCCGGTATCCCGAGGTGGGAGCGCAGCTCGCGTGGCTTCGGAAGCGGTGCCCGCAAGCGCGCATGACGGGCTCCGGAGCGTGTCTCTTCGCCGAGTTCGCAACGCAAGCCCAGGCAGTCGCGGTCCACTCCGAGTTGCCGGCGGGGATGAGCGGATTCGTGGCGCGCGGGCTCGACCGTCATCCGCTGCATGACTGGATTTCTTAGACCCGTGGTTAAGGTTTTAAACAACTGGGGAGTCGCCAAGCTGGTTAAGGCAGCGGATTTTGATTCCGCCATACGAGGGTTCGAATCCTTCCTCCCCAGCCAATTCCTATGACCGCGATGAACACGGGGATGAACAGCGCCGCCCTAGAGCGGCTGATGGTGTTTACCGGCAACGCCAATGCGCGCCTTGCGCAGGAAGTGGCCAAGCACCTCAACCTGTCGCTCGGCCGCGCCATCGTCGGCAAGTTCTCCGACGGCGAGGTGATGGTCGAGCTCCTCGAGAACGTGCGCGGCAAGGATGTCTTCGTGCTGCAGTCGACGTGCGCGCCGACCAATGACAACCTGATGGAGCTGCTGGTGATGATCGACGCGCTCAAGCGCTCCTCGGCGGCGCGCGTCACCGCGGCGATCCCTTATTTCGGCTATGCGCGCCAGGACCGGCGCCCGCGCTCGGCGCGCGTCGCCATCAGCGCGAAGGTCGTCGCCAACATGCTCACGTCGGTGGGCGTTGCGCGACTGCTGACGATGGACCTGCACGCCGACCAGATCCAGGGATTCTTCGACGTCCCGGTCGACAACATCTATGCCGCGCCGGTGCTGCTCGGCGACGTCTGGAAGCAGCGTTACGACAACCTGATCGTGGTCTCGCCGGACGTCGGCGGCGTGGTGCGCGCGCGTGCGCTCGCCAAGCGCCTGGAATCCGATCTCGCGATCATCGACAAGCGGCGCCCGAAGGCCAATGTCAGCGAGGTGATGAACGTCATCGGCGAGGTGAAGGGCCGCACGTGCGTGATCATGGACGACATGGTCGACACCGCGGGCACCCTCGTGAAGGCGGCGCAGGTCCTGAAGGAAGAAGGCGCCACCAAGGTGGTCGCCTACTGCACGCACGCCGTGCTGTCCGGCCCGGCCGTCGAGCGCATCACGCAGTCGGACCTCGACGAGCTGGTGGTCACCGATACCATCCCGCTGCGCGAAGAAGCGCGCGCGTGCAAGAAGATCCGCAGCCTGTCGGTCGCGGGGCTCATCGCAGAAACCATCCTGCGCATCTACACCGAGGAATCGGTCAGTTCGCTGTTTATCGAGTAGAGAGATTTACTAACCAGCCGGTGCCTGGTCGCGGGTCCGGCTTACTTAACGAAACCGAAACGGAGCACTACATGGCAATCGAAATCAGCGCGCGCAAGCGCGAGGTGCAAGGAACGGGTGCGAGCCGCCGCCTGCGCCGCATGGGTCGCGTACCGGGCATCGTCTATGGCGGCGAGAAGGACGCGGTCAACATCGAGCTCGACCACAAGGACCTGTTCTTCAACCTGCGCAACGAAAAGTTCCACGCCTCCATCCTGACGCTGGACGTCGCGGGTGCGAAGGAGCAGGTGCTGCTGCGCGCGGTGAACATGCATCCGTTCAAGGCGCAGGTGCAGCACATCGACTTCCAGCGCGTCTCCAAGGACAAGAAGATCCACATGAAGGTGCCGCTGCACTTCGTGAATGCCGAGAAGTCCCCCGGCGTGAAGGAGCAGGGCGGCGTGGTGAACCACGTGGTCAACGAGCTCGACATCGTTTGCTTCCCGGACGACCTGCCGGAGTTCGTCGAGGTCGACCTCGGCACCCTGGCTGTCGGCCACTCGCTGCACGTGCGCGACCTCCCGCTGCCGAAAGGCGTCGAGCTGGCGCTGCAGAAGGCCGAGACCCCCGTCGTCGCGACCGTGGTCGTGCCGGCGCTCGTGACGGAGGAAGAAGAAGCCGCGCCGACGGTTTCGGCCGCGGATGTGCCGACCACCGAACAGGCTGCGCCGAAGGAAGGCGAGGCTCCGGCGGAAGGCGGCGCTGCCAAGGCGCCGGGCGCCG
>DATLDY010000122.1:0-6114 GCA_035525655.1 Burkholderiales bacterium | reverse complement strand
GCCCGCAGCCGATCTTCTCTTTCACGGTGGAAGTGAAGCAGATGGGCGTGGTGCCGGTGCGCGACAGCGTCTTCAACGTGCCCGCGAGCTACAAGAAGGCCAACTAGAAAAGGAAAAGCCCGGATCGGCGTTCGCCTGTTTCCGGGCTTTTGGCGTCTCAACCGAGGAGGAGGAAGACGACGCCCACACGATAGCTCTCGTGGGGGAGCTCGTCCGTGTCGCTTTTCTCGGGCCACCGGTACTGCCGACTACCGGCACGGGACGAGGGACGTGCGGTCAGTGGTGCTGCAGCCGGATCGCCTCCGAGATCACCGGATATGTGCCTTTTGACGCTTCCTGGACGAAGTGCGTGCCGTATTCCTCATCCTTCCTATAGACCTTTTGCCTCGACGCGGCATCGCCCACGGCGCGCGGATCGCGCAGGGTGATGACGAGCTGCTCCTCGCCGGTGGTCTTGGCGAACTCGAAGAACTGGTCCGGGCCGAGCGGCAGCAGCGTGTCGGCGCCCGCTGGCAGCACGATCACTTCCGCAGTGCTTCCCGGATAGATCTGGCGCCGCTCGCCGCGCGGGTTGATGTTCTCGATCACCAGCAGCCCGCCGAAGGTCGACATCGCGCGCAGCTTGAAGCGCTCGCCGGTCTTGAAGCCGGCCTTCACCGGGCGCAGCTCCGTGATCGTGCCGCTGCGATCGGCGCCGACGATGGCGAGATGGATGCCCTCGTAGTTTGCCGTCCCGTCGGTGAGCTTGAGCGGCGCTCCGGGCGCGGCGGAGGTCGTCTCCTGCGTCTCCTTCAGGCCCACGGGTACCAGCGTTGGATTCGAGCGGATGACGGCGCCGCCGGTGGTATCGCGGCTACGCCGGAAGTGATCGAGCGCGAGCCGGGCGATGTCCGTTGCGGTAGCCGAGTAGCTCGCGCCCGAAATATTGGTGCCGTAGCGCTCGTTCATCTTGCCCATCATCCACTGCGAGAACATCGAGAACACCTCGCCCGCGACGTACTTGATCAGGATGCCCCAGATGAACTTGGGCTCGACGTCCGGCGTCTCCTCGGGTTGTTGTGTCCACGCCGGGACTGGCAGCGCGCCGAGGCTGAGCACGAGGAGCGTGACGAGAACCTTCTTCATCACACGCCTCCTTCGCCAACCAGCGAGAACGGCGCCCAGAACATCGGATGCCCGTAGGTGAAGCCCCAGCCGCCGTTTTCCGGTCCGGGCCCGGCCATCAGCTCGAGCATGATTTGGCGCAGCGCTTCCGCGCGCGACAAACCCGGCTTCTCGGCTTGCTGGCGAAAGAGCCCGGTAGTGAGTTGCCGCGCAGACGTGGTCTCGACCGGCCAGTTGGAGACGAGCAGGGCGCGCGCGCCGGCGTAGAAGAACGCGCGTCCCAGGCCGGACACTGCCTCGGCGCCGGCGCCCTCTCCCGATGCCGTGTTGCAGGCCGAGAGCACGACCCAATCGGCGTCCAGCTTGAGCGCAAGGATCTCTTCCATGGTGAGCAGGCCGTCGTCCGTGCCCCCGACCACATCCGGTGCCGACAAGGCGAGCGCGGGCTGCGTCAGACCGTTCAGGTCGCCTGGGACGAGGCCGTGCGTGGCGAAGGCGATGACGCGCCGCTTGGAAAGATCGAGCTTCTTGATGATCGACTCGCTCGCCTGCAGGCGCAGGAAAAGATCCTGCGTCGCATCGGCGCGCAGCACCTCGGCAATCCGCAGCAGCTCTTCCGACGTGTCCGGCAGCGGCGCGAGCTGCGCGAGCTCCGACGAATTGGTCACCGCGACCGGCGCGGGTTTCATGCCGCTCTCCGCGTTGGCGTCCGCCTCCACCACCGTCTTCGCCTCGACCTTGGCGATCGCCAGGTTGCGCGTGCGGATGCTTCGCGTCACGTTCGGCGACGCACTCGGAGCAGACGCGACCTGCGTCTTCGTGAACATCGGATCGCCGATGCCGATGAATTCCCGCCGTCCGGCAGTGGGCTTTGCGGCGCGGCGCAGCGTCGCCAGCGTGCCGACGGAAGGCAGCTGGGTGATCGAGGCGCGCTTGATGAGCCACGGCGCATCCTTGTACGTCTCGAAGGCGGCGCCCGGGTCCGGCTTCAGCACGTGCGGCTCGGTCGTCAGCACGGCGAAGGGCAGGTGGCCGAGCGCGCCGTGCGGCACGATGAGCAGGCTGTTCGCGCCCGCGAATCCCGCCTCGATCGGCTTCAGGATCTCGGCATAGAGCGCGTAGCTCGCGGCGAGGTCGAATTTCGGGAACTTGGCGAGCGAGGCGTCGGCGATATCGAGCGCCACGCGAAGATGCTCGACGCGCTTGCCGAGCGCTTGGCGGCCGACCGCGGCGACGGTGAAGGAGGGCGCGCCCTTCTGCGGGATGGCCCACGCGTAGGTCTTGTCCGCCGCGACGTAGATCGCCACCAGCGCTTCACCTGCCCGAAGCGCGGCCTGCGCTTCCGCAAGCGTCAGCGGCTTCGGCGCAGTAAGGGCGGCGTATTCCGGGAAGCGGCTCTGGATCTCCTTGCGCAGCTTCGCCTGCTCGAGGCGAAGGGCATCGAGGTCGCGGCGCACGTCGCCGATGATCTTCGTAAGCTGCTGCTCCGGAGGCGCGCCCAGCAGGCGCGAAAGGAGGTCCGAGAGGACGGCGATGCGGCCGTGGGCGTCCTGTTCCTTGCGCGCGATATCCGCGAGCGCGGGATCGCGGATGGCGGTGCGGGCGGCGCTTTCGGCGAGCGCGCGCTGCACGCTCGAGCCGCGGGCGACGTCGGCGATGCGAAAGGCTTCGGCAGCAGCTTCCGGCGTCCCAACCGTAGCGAGCAGCGCGAGGTACGCCTCAAGGACGTTGGTGAGCCGCATCGAGCGCGCGATGCCGCCCGTTTCCGAGGCCTGGTCGCTGCGCGCCGCGTCGAGCAGCGCGGGCACGGCGCGCTGGAACTCGGCGAGCGCGGGCTCACGCTGTCCATCGGCCGCGAGCGCAAGACCGAGGTAGCCGCGCAACTCCGCGACACCGCGATCGTTGTCGCCTAGTCGCTTGCTAGCGGTACCGACGAGCTCGCGCAGCATGGCGGCCGCGGGCTTTGGCTGCCCGGCGCGCACCAGCGCATAGGCCCAGTTGATGTCGCCTTTGCCGAACCGTTGCAGAACGAACGGATCGGCGGCGAGCCCCGCCTGCATCGCCTCATAGACGGGGAGCGCGTCCGTGAATTTTTCCTGCGCGACGAGGCTCGCGCCATACGCCTTGCGCGTTTCGGCAAGGCCCATCGACTCGGGCGCAGCACCGGCCCTTTGCATGATCTCGATTGCCTTCGACGAGAGAATCCCCGCCTCCCGATAGCGGCCCTGCTCGAAGACGACGCGGGACAGGTTCATGAGGCTGCCGCCGACCGACATGTGGTCGCGACCGAAGAAGCTCAGGTTCTTCACGAGCGCATCGCGCGAGGCGACCTCGGCCTCGGAAAGCCGGCCCTGCTGCATCATCGTCCAGGCGAGACGCATCTGATCGCCATTGCGCATCACCATGTAGAGGCCAGGGGACAGGATCAGGCCGGGATTCGCGCGCCACGCCATCGCATTGCCCTCGCGCCCGGCGTCGAGGAACTGGACGCCCTTGCGCAAAGCCGCTTCCGCGGCAGCATAGTTGCCTTCCGCGAGGAATACGTGCGCGCGCGCACGCTCCATTACGCCGCTGAACTGGTTCCCGAGCATCGGCCAGACAGGCACCTGGCGCAGCCGCACGAAGATTCTCTCGGCTTCCGCAAGGGCAGCCTTCGCGCCCGCGACATCGCCCATGGTCGCGTTCATGATGGTGACGCCGACGTAGCCCGCAAAGACGAAGCCCGGCCTCGGCTGGGCGAGGTTCTGCGTCTTATGCAGCATCTCATCGCGCGCTCGCATCGCGTTCTGGAAATTGCCGCCGGTCATCTCGGCATGCGACAGGTCGACCAGGATGCGTGCCTCGTCGCCTTCGCCGCCGGCCGCCCGCCCGCCGACCATCGTGTCCTTCGCTGCCTCGGCGGCAAGGCGCAGGTCCTCGATGTATTTCTTGGTCGACCCCATGGAGTTGTAGGCGCGCGCTCGCTCGAGGTAGTACTGGGCGAGGGCGCGCTTGTTGTCCGCCGACGGCGGCGTGCGCTTAAGGACTTCCTGGCGCTTCGCCAATGCCGCCGGATCCGGCTTGTACTGGTCCAGCACCGCCAGGATGTCGTCGACGTTGCGCGGCGGGGCGGTGTAATCCGCTGCCAGCGCATTGCCGGCTAAAAGAACAGCGGCGAGCGCGAATCTCATTGGATTTCCTCGACCGCGATCAGCGCGGCGCCATAAGCGTTTGAGCAACGTTTCTGCACGGACAGGTTGCGCCGCGAAAGCGGATCGACGCATTCCGGCGCCGCGGCCGCGGGCGCGCTGGTCGAGACGAGGACGATGTCCTTCGCCGCGATCGGGCTGGCGTCGACGTCGAGCACCGAGAAAGGACCGGCCGGCTTCATGTCGAGCTTGGCGAAATCCCGCGGCGCATCGGTCACGATAGCGAGCACCTGGGACACACCCGGCGGGCCGCCGGCGGTGACCTCCCATTCGGCGCGCGGCAGACGCACGACTTGTCCGGCCTGGATCTCGTTCGAGGCGTCGAGCTTGTTGGGGAACAGCATGTCGAAGGTCTTGCCGTCGGATCCCGCCATCAGCAGGTAGAGGTAGCCGGGGTGGCTCGAGCTCACCTGGAGCTGGAAGCGATCGCGGCCGATCTTGAGCTTGGTGGGCGAGGTGAGCGTCACCGTCCTGCGGTCATCCCGTTGCGCGAGGATGTCCTTCAGCGTGCTCGCCGGCGAGACGGCGCTGGGCGCGGCCGCCGTGCCGGCTGCTTGCGTCGGTTGCGCGAAGCTCATCACCGCGCGCGAGTTGCCGGTGATCGAGATGTGGTGCGCGGTGAAGCCCGCGACATTGGCGAGCTTCTTGTCGATGATTTGCTGCGCGCAGGCCTGCACTTCTTCCGCGCTGATCGCGCCGCTGCCGTCGAGGTCGCGCGCCGCGCCGGTGACGCAATCGCGCCAGGCCTGTGTTGCCACGCCGCCGCCTGCCGCCTCGTCGAGCGAGACCTCGTTGTCCCGTGCCGCCGCTATATAGACGTAGTTCTGCGCGCCGCTTCCCGGGCCGCGGCTCTGGATGTTGCGCTTGAGCATGTTGACCGGGCGCTGGCACGATTCGCCGCCGGAGCGCGCGATGTACTTGGAGGAGAAGCGCCCGTCTGCCTTGCTGCGCGTGGTAACGCCGCCGGAATGGCAAGCGTCGAGCAGCACAACGAGGCGGTTCGCCTTGCCGGAGAGTCCCTTCAGCTTCGCTTCGACCTCGGTATCGACGAACGCCTGGCCGTCGTAGGTAACCAGCGACTCGGCGCAGCGCTCGTCGGGATCGGCTACGAGCTGCCGGCCGCCGTGGCCCGAGTAGTAGATGAACACGTCGTCGTTCGGCGCGATGCGCTCGCGCAGCTTCTCGAACGCGCCGTTCATTCCTTCGTAGGTGAGCTGCCCGTCGCGCAGCACCGTCATGTTCGCGTCGCGCACGCCGAGCCGGCGGGCGATCTCCTGCGCGCTGCCCACGTCGTGGACGACGCCTTTGAGCGGGGTGGCGCCGGCCATGCCGTAGTTGCCGATCGCCATGATGAGTGCGTGCGTCTCGCCGTGCGCAGGCGCGCACAGCACCACAGCCGCGGCGGCAGCCGCGCGGCAGAACTGAGTCATACGGATCTCCCCTTTTCCCCTGTTTTCTTCTGGCGCCGCTGACGGGCGCGGCGCGCGCTGACTATAGCGTACGGGGGCTTTCTGGAACTGTCAGGAACTGCGAATGGGGCAGGTAACTATTACCCCCGGCTCAGGCAACCAGCCCGACCAGCCACCCCACGCCATAGGAAACCGCCAAGGCCAGCGCGAAGACGGTCAGGCTGCGCGTCATCCCTTTCGGCAGGTCCTGGTCGTCCATCCACCGCTTGATGAAATAGCTGGCGGCGAAGAAAGCGATCGTCGAGGCGACGAGGCTCGCGATCACCGCGGGGCCTAGCGCCCCGCGGCGCGCACTTCTTCCGGCGGCTCGACCACATCCGCTTCCGGCTCCGGCGTGAGCTCGTTGGCGAGGA
>DATLDY010000109.1:0-5845 GCA_035525655.1 Burkholderiales bacterium | reverse complement strand
CTTCGCCACGGAGTCGGTACCGATCGTTCCACCCGCGCCGGTGCGGTTCTCGACGATCACCGGCTGGCCCCACACCTTCTGCAGCTCGGCGGCCATCACTCGCCCGTAGATGTCGGGCGTGCCGCCCGGCGGGAACGTGACGACCACGCGGACCGCACGGTTCGGATAGCCCTGCGCGGCCGCGAGCACTGGCGCCACGAGCATCAGCAAAAGCAGGCGACGGCCGAAATTGGTGACTGTCACCATTTATTTTTTCCGGGCTTTCCTAGCGGGCTTTTTCTTCGCCGCCGGCTTGGGCAGCTGCAGGCGCATCAGATTCACTGCGTTGCCGAAGTACACCTTGCGCCGATCCCCGGGCGAGAGCTTGAGGCTGTCGAGCGCCTTGAAGGTCTCGCGGATGAAGAGCGGGCCGCCCTCCGGGTCGAACGGACAATCGGTGCCGAAGAGCACGTGCTCGGCGCCGAAGAAGTCGATGCCGGTGCGGATGCCGCTCGCCCAGCCGTTGATCGAGGTGTCGTTGTAGAACTTCTTGAAGTAGTCGACGGGGCGCATGCCTTTCTGCGTCATGCGCTTGAGCTGCCCTTCATAGTCCTCATCGGTGGTGCGGCTGCCGTACTGGTCCATGCCGTAGCCGACGCGATGCGAGAGGAACGGCACCATGGCGCCGAGGTGGTGCGTGATGATCTTCAGCTTCGGCAGCTTGTCGAACATGCCCGAGAACACCATGCGGCCCATGAACACGCTGGTCTCGTAGGGCCAGCCGAAGAGCCACCACAGCTCGTACTTCGACTTCGACTCGCCGGGATAGTCGAGGAACTTCGAGGTGCGCACCGGGTGCACCCAGATCGGCAGGTCGTACTTCTTCGACATGCGCTCGAAGATCGGGAAGAACTCCGGGTCGTCCATCGGCCGGCCGTTCATGTTGGTGAAGATCTGGATGCCCTTGGCGCCGAGCTCGCCGATCGCGCGGTCCATCTCCTCGAGCGAGGCCTTCACGTTGTTCAGCGGCAGCGATGCCACGAAGCACGGGAAGAGCTCGGGATGCGCCTTGACGATGTCGGCCATGCCGTCGTTGGCCAGGCGCGCGAGCGCCGGGCTCTCGTTCTCGTCGGCGAGGAACTCGATCGCCGGCAGCGACAGCGTCAGCACCTGCTGGTAGCCGGGCCACTTCTTCATCATCTTGATGCGCCGGTCGAGGTCCCACAGCACCGGGATGTTGAGCCAGCGCTTGATGTTGGCGGCCAGCGCCGGCTTCGCCTCCGCGATGCCCTTCATCCGTTCGAAGAACGCCGGCGGGAAGATATGAGGAAAGATGTCGAGTCGCTGCTCTGCTTTGGTGGCCATAGTTGGATTCCGTACCCGGTACGTAATTAAGTTGTCAGTTTGCCCACACCTTGTTCGCCACGGCGACGATGCGCGCGAGCTTCGCCTGCTGCTCGGCCTGCCCCAGCGGATTGCCCTTGATCGAGCTCGCGAAGCCGCACTGCGGGCTTAGCGCGAGCTGCTCGAGCGGGGCGATTTTCGCCGCGCGCTCGATCTTGTCCATCAACTCCGCCTCCGCCTCCACTCGCGCAGTCTTCGTGGAAACGAGGCCGAGCACCACGCGCTTTTCGCCTTTGGGCAAAAACCTCAGCGGCTCGAAGCCTCCGGCGCGCGCGCTGTCGTACTCGAGGAAATACCCGTGCACGTTGATGCGGTTGAAGAGCACCTCGGCCACCGGATCGTAGCCGCCCTCGGCCGCCCAGTTGCCTTCGCGGTTGCCGCGGCACTGGTGCAGCGTGATGGTCACATCCGCGGGCAGGCCGGCGAGCGTCTCGTTGATCCGCTGCGCGTAGGTTTCCAGCAGCCGCATCGGATCCTCGCCCCAGCTCTTCACGTAGTCGCGGTGCGCCGGATCGCAGATGAAGGCGATGCTGGTGTCGTCGAGCTGGATGTAGCGCGCGCCTGCATCGACGAGCGCCCTTAATTCCTGGCGGTATGCCGCCACCAGGTCGGCCCAGAACGCCTCCTTGTCCTTGTAGAAGCCGAGCTTCCCGCCGGTGTAGTAATGCACGCAGTTCGGCGCCGGCATGGTGACCTTCGGCACCGCCTTCGTGTTTTTCTTCAGGAACGAAAAGGCCCGCGCCACCGAGCTTGGCCGCCAGCGGATCGGCCCGACGACATTGAGGTCGGAGAAGCCTTGCGTCGGGCCCGACGCATCGCGCCACTTGAGCTTGGCCGAGCCGGTGCGGTCCGCCTCGAAGCCTTCCCAGCCGAGGATCAGCTCGAGCCACCAGCTGCGGCGGCGGAATTCGCCGTCGGTCACCGCCTGCAAGCCAATGCGCTCCTGCATCGCCACGACCTCGCGGATGCACTCGTCCTCGACGGCCCTCAGCTCGGCGTTGTCATGCGGCCCGATGGCGCTCGTCGGCGTCTGCGGCCCGAGGAATTTCTCGCGCGCCTGCTTCAGGCGCTCGGGGCGAAGGAGGCTGCCGACCTGGTCTGCTCGAAAAGGAGGTTTCATAGAACCAGAAAAAGGGGTCAGAGCAATTTTAAAAATTGCTCTGACCCCTTTATTGTTCAGTCGAGTTTCGCTCCGGACGCCTTGACCTTCTGCGCCGCGATCTCGCGGTCCTGCTTGAGGAAGGCGGCGAACTGCTCGGGCGCATCGCCCACCGGCTCGAAGCCGAGGTTGGTGAGCCGCTCCTTGAACTCCGCGGTGTTGATGATCTTCCCCGCCTCGCCGGCCATCTTCGCGACCATCTCGCGCGGCGTGCCGGCCGGCGCCGCCATCGCAAAGTAGAACGAGGCGTCGAAATTCGGCATGCCGGCCTCGGCGAAGGTCGGCACCTCCGGAATCAGCGGATGGCGGTTCTTGCCCGACACCGCGAGCCCTTTCATCTTGCCCGCCTTGATGAACGGCGCCGCGCCGCCGATCACGGCGAACATCACGTCGAGGCGGCTGGTGACGATGTCCTGCAGGCCCTGCACCAGTCCTTTGTACGGCACGTGCTGCATGTCGAGGCCGCCGTTCTGAGTGTTGAACCACGCCATCGCGAGATGGTTCACGCCACCGGCGCCGACCGAGCCGTAGTTCAGCTTGCCGGGATTCTTCTTCGCATTGTCGACCAGCTCCTTCGGCGTCGCCGCCGGGAAATCGGGACGCGTCACGAGCATCAGGTTCGCCGTCACCAGGCGCGACACCGGCGTGAAATCCTTCACCGGGTCGTACGGCAGCTTGGAGTACAGGTAGCCGTTGAGCGAGTACACCGCGTCGGATGCGACGAGATAGTTATAGCCGTCGGCCGGCGACCTCGCGATGTCCTGCGCGGCGATGATCTCGTTCGCGCCCGGCTTGTTCTCGACGATGATCTGCTGCCCCCACGCATCGGTCAGCTTCTGCCCAAGCGAGCGCACCAGCAGGTCCGCCGGCCCGCCCGCCGTGTACGGCACCACGATGCGGATCGGCTTGGAAGGATAGGTTTGCGCCTGCGCCAGGCCCGCGACGAGCGCGAGTACCACTGCGATTAATTTCACGTTGCCTCCGAGTAATCCACGAGTTTCACCTTGTAATCCGAGCGCGGCAGCGACTGCGGCGCGACCATGCGCACCTCCGGCGTGAAAAGCAGGCTGCTGCGGATTTCTTTCGCGATGGCCTCGCCTACGGTCGCATCGCCTTCGACGAGTACCGGGAGCGGCGGCTCCTGCTTGACGCCCTTGCGCCGCGGCTGGATCAGGATGGCGCCGGTGACCTTCGGCTGGAAGCGCGCCACGACTTCGCGCACGGCGGACGGAAATACGTTCACCGCCCGCACGATCAGCATGTCGTCCGTGCGCCCGATGCAGCGCACGCGCAGCGCGCTGCTGCCGCAAGCGCACGGCGAGGTCCATACCTGCACGTGATCGCGGCTGCGGAAGCGCACCAGCGGCGCGGCCTCCCGCGCGAGGTGCGTATAGACGAGCTCTCCGGTTTCGCCATCGGCGAGTTTTTTCGCGGCACCGGTGTCGGGGTCGATGAGCTCGACATGGATCCATTCCTGCGCCGAGAAATGCATCCCCGCCTGGTGCGCGCATTCGCCCCACAGCGACGCCGACACGTCGCCGATGCCCATGATCTCGAAGATCCTGGCGTCCCACACGGTTTGCAATTTCTTTCTGAAACCTTCCTCCCCGCCGCCCGGCTCGCCGCCGACGATGATGCGCTTCACCGGCGCGAGCGAAACGCCCTTGGCCGCCGCGACCTCGGCGATGTGCAGCGCGAAGGAAGGCGTGCAGGCCACGGCTTCGGGCGCGAGCTTCTGGATCGCGGTGAGCAGCCGGTCCGTATTCCCAACGCCCACCGGGATGTGCACGCAGCCGATCGCCTCGAAGGCGGCGAGCGAAGCGCCGGCGACGAAGGGACCGGCGCCGTAGGTGGTGACGATGCGCTCGCCCGCCTTGAGCCCGTTGCACGAGTACGTGCGCCGCCCGATCTCGCGCCACTGGTCGACGTCGTTCTTCGTCAGCGGGATATAGAGCGGCGCGCCGCTCGTGCCGCTGGTCGAATACACGCGCGCGGCCTGCGCGATCGGGATGGCGGCATGCGCGCCGAGCGGCGGGTGCGCGGCCTGGCTGGCGCGCAGCTCGTCCTTCTCCGTGAACGGCAAGCGCGCGATGTCCTGCAAACCACCGACCGCATCGGGCGAAACAAAGCCCGCGGCGGTGAGCTTTTCACGGTAGAACGCTGAGCGCTCGAAGAGCCTGGCGATCTGCCTGCGGTAGGGATCGTCGCTCGGCATGGGCGCCGGAAGATAGCATAGGGAAGTCATGAAATCGCAGTCAAACGCCGTGCGCGGCGCGCTATGGATGGGCGTCGCGGTGCTGTCTTTCGCGATGATGGCCGTTGCGGTGCGCGAGCTTTTTCGCCACATGGACGTCCTCGAGATCCTGGCGTGGCGCACGCTCGTGACGCTGCTCCTCGTCAGCAGCCTGATGCCGCGCTACGGGTTCGCCCCGTTTCGCACGCAGCGCTTCCCGATCCACGCCGCGCGCGCGGTGCTGCACCTCGGCGGGCAGTGGTGCTGGATGTACGCCATCGGCGTGCTCACGCTCGCGACCGTGTTCGCCATCGAATTCACCATGCCGGTCTGGGTTGCGATCCTCGCTGCGCTCTTTCTAGGCGAGCGCATGAGTCGCCCCCGGCTGGTGCAGCTGATCCTCGGCCTGCTCGGGATTTTCGTGATCCTGCGGCCCGGCGTGGGCGCATTCAGTCCGGCCGCGCTGGTGATGGTGCTCGGCTCAGTCCTGTACGCGAGCAACATGGTCTTCACCAAGCGCCTGTCGGCCACCGACTCCCCGCTGGCCGTGACGTTCTGGATGTCGGTGGTGCAGCTTCCCATCACGTGGACCGCAGCGCTGCCGCGCTGGGTGACACCGGTACTCGCCGACGTGCCATGGATCCTCGCCATCGGCGCCGGCTCTTTCGCCGCGCACTACTCGATGACGCGCTCGATGAAGCTGGCCGACGCGACGGTCGTGGTGCCGATCGATTTCATCCGCCTGCCGCTCATCGCGGTGGTCGGCGCCGTCTTTTATGCCGAGCCCTTCGACCCGATGGTGATCGCCGGCGCCGCGATCATCTTCTCCGGCACGTACTACAGCCTTTCGCGGGAGAAGCGCTAGCTGTCGGGAATTACCCGACGCGCCTGCGTCACTGGCGGTACCTATACTGCGTTGCTATGACGATTCCCACCGAACCGATCGGCAGCATCCCGCGCCCGCCCGAGCTCATCCGGCAGGTCGAGAAGCGCGGCGAGCCCGATACGAGCCTCGAGCCCCTGTATCGCAAGGCGGTAGAGGACACGGTGCACGCATTCGAGGAGACCGG
>DATLDY010000084.1:0-2832 GCA_035525655.1 Burkholderiales bacterium | reverse complement strand
TTCACCACCGGCGCATCCTCGGTGACCAGGCTCGCGTACATCACCGGCCCCTTCTCCACCGTCACGCGCAGGGGCTTGCCCGAGATCGGATCGGGCCAGCCCGCCATCGCTTTCGCCACGCGCTCGACCTCGGCCACGGCTGCGTCCGGATCGTCGCCGGGAAGCAGGCGCCGGTCGAGGCTGATCTCGCAGCGGTCCTGGATGGTGTGCGTGGACTTCGGGAAGCTCTCGATGCGATTGCACGTCAGCCACGCGGTGCCGAGCTGCGCGTGCTTGCGGTCGTTCGGAATTTCCGCTTTCAACCTCTTCAGAAACTCCATGGCGCCGGTGATCGCATTGGCCGCGTCGTTCGGGCGGCTCGAATGGCCGGGCGTGCCGTGCACGATCGCCTTCATGTCGACGCGGCCGCGGTTGCCGAGCTGGAGCTTGAGGCTGTTGCCGTACACGAACGCAATGTCCGCACGCACGCCTTCGCGCTCCACGACGTTGCGGATCGCGTCGTGCTTGCCCGTCTCGCCCGACACGCAGCAGATGAAATACAGCTTTCCGTCGAGGGCAATTTTTGCATCCTGGACGGCTTCGATCGCATGCAGCATCGCCGCCATCGTGCCCTTCTGCTCGCTCGCGCCTTTGCCGAGCACGGCTTCGCCCGGCAGCCCGTGCGGCGTGGCGTCGATCACCTTGCCGCCATAAGGATCGGGCATGGTGGACGGCGGCTGGTTCATGGCGTGCGTCACCAGCATGAGCGAGCGTCCGGAGGTGCCGGCGCCGGTCTCGGCGATCAGGTTGCCCATGGCGTCGAGGTGGACGTTGCCCATGTTGAGCGCCGGCATGCGCGGGATGAGCGCGTCCTCCATGAAGGCGCGAAGCGCGGGCTCTTCCTCGAGGAGGTCCGTCTGCGGGCTCGGTACGCGCACGAGCTCCTGGAACACGGTCTTGGCGCGTTCCCTGGACAGATGCGGCTTGAGGCGGGCGGCGAAATCCATGTTTGAGGAAGCGAATAGTCGCGCAAAATAAAGCCCCATGATGCGTGTCGTTGCGATCCAGCAGCACGGCGGCGTCGAGCAGATGAAGCTCGCCGAGTGGCCGATACCGAAAGCCGAGGCCGGCCAGGCGCTGGTCGAGATCGAGGCCTGCGGCCTGAACTACATGGATGTCTTCGTGCTGCACGGCATGCCCGACCTGCCGACGAAGATGCCGCGGATCCCGGGCGGCGACATCGCCGGAACGGTGCGCGAGGTCGGGCACGGTGTTTCGCCGGACTGGCTCGGCAAGCGCGTCGTCCTCTTCCCGCGCTTTCCGGGCGGCGGCGTGCTCGGCGAGCACGGCAACGGCGGCCTGTGCGAATACATCGCGGTCGATGCGCGCCAGCTGATCGAGATCCCGGATGGCGTGTCTTTCACGCACGCCGCGGCGCTTCCGATCGCCTACGGCACCTCGCACCGCATGCTGTTCACGCGCGGCGGCCTGAAGAAGGGCGAGAAGATCCTGATCCTCGGCGCGAGCGGCGGTGTCGGCGTGTCGTGCCTGCAATTCGCGAAGATGGTGGGCGCCGAGGTCTACGCCATCACGAGCAGCGACGACAAGGCGGCGAAGCTGAAGTCGCTCGGCGCCGACCACGCAATCGTCTCCACCGGCGATTTCTCCAAGGCCGTCTGGGCCGCGACGGGCAAGAAGGGCGTCGATGTCGCCATCAACTTCACCGGCGGCGACACCTGGATCCCCACGCAGCGCTGCATGGCCGTCAACGGCCGCATCCTCACCTGCGGCTCGACGGTGGACCACATGTGCACGATCGATGTCCGCTTCGTGTGGTTCCGCGAGATCGAGATCATCGGCTCGCGCGCGTATCTGCCGGAGGACATCACGGCGTGCCTGGATTTCGTCGCCAGGAAGCAGCTGGACCCGGTCGTGCAGAAAGAATTCCCGCTGGAGCAGGCGGCCGAAGGCGTACGCATGCTCGAGGAGCGCCGCGTGTTCGGCAAGATCATCGTGCAGGTGAATGGTTAAGAACCTCGGCACGATCGGTAGTGAGTTCCGGAACGAAGACCGGCCGGCGATCATCGATCTTGCCGTTGGGGACACGGCGGGCGACACGCCGCGCGTGATCTCCTGGCGGCAGTACAACGACAACTGCGATGCGGTCGCGCGCGGCATGCTGCGGCGCGGACTCAAGGTCGGCGAGCGCGTCGGCATCGTCTCCGGCAACCGCGCGGAGTTTTTCGAGGTGTTCTACGGCACGATGCGCGCGGGCGTGGTGCCGGTGCTGATCAACATCCTGCAGCCGAAGGAAACCATCGACTGGGTGGTGCGCAACTCCGAGGTCAAGTTCATCGTCTGCGAGGCGGCGCTTCGCCACCTCTGTCCGGCGGATGTGCCCGCCGTAGAGTTCGAGCGCGACTACCCGGCCTTTCTGGATCCAGGGCCCTTCACCGCCTATGCGCCGAAGCACGAGGACATCGGCTTCCACGCCTATACATCAGGATCCACCGGGCGGCCCAAGGGCGTGATGCTCTCGCACCGGGCGCATTCGTGGGTCGCCGAGATGATGTCGAAGGATCGCGATTTCGGTCCGGCGGATCGCATGGTCGTAGCCGCGGCCGTGTATCACAAGCACGGCATGAACTCGGTGAAGTGCGTGTTCGTCGGCGGCTCGACGATGATCCTGATGCGCAAGTTCGAGGCGCGGAAATACCTCGAGACGGCGACGCGTTATCGCGCCACGGTGGTGTCCGGCGTGCCGACCATGTTCGCGCTCATGCTCCAGCAGCGCGACATCCTCGACGCCAACGATTACTCCTACGTTCGCCTGGCGACGCTCGGCGGCGCGCC
>DATLDY010000076.1:0-3434 GCA_035525655.1 Burkholderiales bacterium | reverse complement strand
AAGTCCTCGTTCAGTCCTCGATCGGGACGGCCTTCTGGAACTTTGCCTGCGCGAACTCCTGGAGCGAGCCGATGGCTTCCGCCACCTTGGCGCCGTACGCCGGCGCCAGCTCGATCACCTGGTCGCCGTCGATCTCGCGCTCCTGCTTCAAGCAGATGTACCCGTTGTCCGAGATGAAGATCTCGATGTCAGCCTGGCCTTTGATACGCATACTCGTATGTCTCCTTGGAGGGGGACATCCTAGGCCGCGCTCGCGAACGGCTTGCTGCTGCGCCAGCGTCCCGCCCGGAGCAGCCCAAATGGCGTGGCGGGTAGTCCGAACGGATGGTCGGCATTTATTTATTTCCCGGTGCAACGGCACGGCAGGGGCGAAGGCGTAGGGTGGTCCCATGAGCGAAAAGTCCCACCTCAGCCTGCGCGGACGTAAGCGCGCGATCACTGCGATTCTCGAGGCGCGCTTTAGCGTGCGCGCATTCGACGAGGTCCGGCGCGGCAACGCCGACTACTGGAATTCCAAGCGCAACGACATGGCGCGCGGCATCTACGGCGAGGCCATGCGCGAGAAGCAGCGCCTGGCGACGGCGCCCGATGAGCAGCTGATCGCCGAAGTCGCCGCCGTTCAGCGTTAAGGCTCGACCAGGGCGGCCAGCTCCGCGCCCTGCAGCACCCGGATGCGGTTTTCCTGCGCGTAGGCGCGGCCCTGCGCCGTGACCTCGCCCGCCGCCACGTAGATCAGCTCGTGCGCCTCGCGCGCCCGGCCGGCCGCGTGCAGCTCGCGCAGCGGCTCGGCGCCGGTGCTGGCGGCCTTCCAGCGCTTGCAGGCCACCAGGGTGCTGCGCGAGCCGCGCACCAGCTCGAAGTCGGCCTGGGGCCCGTTGATCCGATTGACCGTATACCCGTCGCGGCGGAATGCGCCTTCTATCGCTGCCGAGAACTCGGCCCAGGACATGGCGCGCACGCGGTCCAGCTTCTTTGCGATGCGCCCGGCGCTCGGCGCGCGGAATTGCTTCCACGCCCGGTAAACGGTGAGCACCATGAACGGCATCGCGGCGAAGACGGCGTACTCCGTCGGCACGAAGGTGCGCGTCGCGCCGAAGATGCCGCCCGCGACGAGGCCGCTCACCCAGAACGGCGAGCGCAGCAGCACGGCGAAGAGCGAGTTGTCGTGCATCTTCATGCGCGCTTCCTCACGAATTTTTCCGGAGGAAGCGGTCGAGCTGGTCGGCGAAGCGCTTGCGGTCGGTGTTGTCGAGCGCCTCGGGCCCGCCGGTGCGCACGCCCGTGCCGCGCAGCTCGTCCAGGTAGTTGCGCAGCGCGAGGCGCTCCTGGATGTTCTCCGGCGAGTAGAACTCGCCGCGCGGGTTGAGCGCGTGGCCGCCCTTCGCGATCACGTCGGAGGCGAGCGGGATGTCGGCGGTGACAACGAGGTCGCCCGGCTCGAGCTCACGCACGATGTGGCTGTCGGCGACGTCGATGCCGCGCGGCACCTGCAGCGCGCGGATATACGGCGAAGGCGGCGGGCGCAGGTGCTGGTTCGCGACGAGCGTGGTGTGGATCTTCGTACGCTCGGCCGCGCGGTAGAGGATGTCCTTGATGACCGCCGGGCACGCATCGGCGTCGACCCAGATGCGCACTGCTACAGGAGCTTGATGGTGCGCCTTGCGATCGGGATCGGCGTGCCGGCATTCGCCGCCGGGCGGGGACTGAACTGCGGATCGGTGTGCTGCATCTGCGCGGTGACGAAATCGCAGAAGGCGCCTTTGCCGTGCGGCCGAGGTGCAACCGCTTTGTATCGCTCGTAATGCAGGCGAAGGATTTTTGCCAACGCCTTCAGGGTAACACTTACTTCAGATCCGTGAGCAGCTGCTTCAGCGCCTCCGGCGCAACGGGCTTGACGAGGAAGTGATCGAAGCCCGCTTCGCGCGCGCGCGCCTTGTGCTCTTCCTGTCCCCAGCCGGAGAGCGCGACGAGCTTCGCCTTGCGGCTCCAGGCCTGGGCGCGGATCGCCTTGCAGGCGTCGTAGCCGTTCATCCTCGGCATGCCCAGGTCGAGGAGCACGATGTCCGGGCGAAGCCGCTCGGCGGCCTCGAGGCCGGCGAGCCCGTCGACCGCGGTGTGCACCTCGTTGCCCAGCACTTTCAGCAGCATCGCGAGGCTGGCCGCGGCATCGGCGTTGTCGTCGACGATCAGGATGCGGCGTGCCACCTGCTCGGCGCGCGCGGCGCTGGGAGCCGCCGGGCGGCGGGCCGTACCCGGCTCGAGCACCGGCAGGCGCACGATGAACTCGCTGCCGCGCCCCGGGCCGTCGCTGCGGGCGTGCACGGTGCCGCCGTGCAGCTCGACCAGGCGCTTGACGATGGTGAGGCCGATGCCGAGGCCGCCATGCACCTTCTCGAGCGACCCGTCGCCCTGCGTGAACATCTCGAATACGCGCGACAGCATGTCCGCCGGAATGCCAACGCCGTTGTCGCGCACGATGATCTCGACCTGCGCGTCGCGGCGCACCGCCGTGAGCTCGATGCGGCCGCCGCGCTCGGTGTACTTCGCGGCATTGTTCAGCAGGTTGCAGAACACCTGCGCGAGGCGCACGGGATCCGCTTCGAGGTAGACCGGCTCTGCCGGAAGCGCCAGCTCGAGCGCATGGCCGGAGCGCTCGATGAGGGGAGCGGTGCTTTCGCGCGCGCTGTGCACGATGGCGCCGAGCTCGGTCCATTCGCGCCGCAGCTCGATCTTGCCGGTGCTGATGCGGCTCATGTCGAGCAAGTCGTCGACCAGCCGCACCATGTGCTCGAGCTGGCGCTCCATCATGTCGCGCGCCTGCTCCGCGAGCTCCGGCTTGCCGGCAGAGAGGCGCAGGATCTGCACGCCATTACGCAGCGGGGCGAGCGGGTTGCGCAGCTCGTGCGCCAGCGTGGCCAGGAATTCGTCCTTGCGCCGGTCCGCCTCGGCGAGGCGCGCGGCGCCGTCGCGCAGGCGCTCGTAGAGCCGCGCGTTATCGATGGCGATGGCGGCCTGCGCCGCGATGCCCGCCACCAGGCGCTCGTCGCGCTCCTTGAACACCCCCGGCTGCGGATGGCCGAAGAACAGGCCGCCGAGCACTTCCTTCGAGCGCGACACCACCGGCACCGCGAGGTAGCTCACCACCGGCAGGTGCCCCTCGGGGAGGCCGTGGTGCGGCCCGGTCTTCCCATAGCGCGGATCCTTGCGGATATCGGCCGAGCGCACGATCCCGCCGGCGAAGGTCGGCGCGAAGACCGCGGTGTTGCGCGGCATCGGGAATTTGGCGAAGGCGGCGCGCGGGACACCGGACAGTGCGTAGAGCTGGTAGGACTCGCCCTTCTCATCCTGCACGTTGTAGAAAAAGGCGCCGAATTGCGCCCCGCACAGCAACGTCGCCGCATGGGTCACCTGGTGCACCACGCGCTCAAGGGTCA
>DATLDY010000071.1:0-5549 GCA_035525655.1 Burkholderiales bacterium | reverse complement strand
ACCGACCGGATCTTCGTCGCCCGGTACGCGTCCCTGACGGCGGACGTGCGCGGGTCCGTTTCCGAGTCGATCACGATGTAAGGCTCGTTTTCGCGCATCAGCCGCAAGCACTCGCCGCCGAACTGCACGAAGCGATAGCGTCCGACGATCGAGTCCACGCCGTTGTTGTAGTCCCCGGAGAGGTTGAACGTATCCTCGTCCTCCTCGACATCCGCGTAGGCGCAACGGTTCACGTTCAGGAATTCGCCGAGCAGGCGGGCGGCAGTGAGCGTGATGTCGCTCGAATCCTCGAGGACGCGAGTCGCATCCTCGAGCTGCAGGAGGAATCGGAGACGACTTTCGCTTAGCACCTGCTCGGTGGTCTCCGCAAAGGCTACGAGCACCCCCGCGCGCGCTCCATCGTCGTCATGGACGGCGCTGTACGAGAAATTGAAATAGACATCTTCCGGGAATCCGTATCGCTCTATGGTGAGCTTGAAGCCGTCGTAGCCGACCGGCGTACCCTCGAGCACCTGCTGCCACATCGGGCCGATCGTCGGCCAGATTTCGGGCCAGGTATCCGGGGCCCTCGCCCCGAGTGCCGCAGGATGTTTGTTGCCGAGGATCGGGCGATAGGCATCGTTGTAGATCTGCGTGAACTGCGGCCCCCACGCGATGTACATCGGCAGGCGGCACTCGAGCATGAGGTTGACCGCAGCTTTAAGGCTCTGCGGCCATCGCTCATTGGCGCCCAGGGGCGTGCGTTCCCAATCGAAAGCATTCACCAGCGAACGCATTTCGCCGGGCTGAGCTATGGGATCGCTGGTCTTTTCAGGCATGGGGCCGCCGATCCGAGCGATTCGCCGGGCGGCGTTGCTTTGTCAGTTATAGGAAGCGAGCGAATCTTGCCGACTGCGCGTTCCGCGGTCTGTCGGGCTAGACCTGACGCAGCCCGAATTCGCGCAGCGCGTGCTCGCGCAGCTTCGTCTTTTGCACCTTGCCGCTCGCCGTCATGCCGATGGTTTCGAAATCATCGACGATCCGCAGATAGCGCGGCACGCGGAAGTTGGCGGAGCGCGCCTTGCACCACTCGATGAGCTCGCTCTCCTTCGCCTGCTGCCCGGCTTTAAGCGTGACGTAGGCGGCGGGCACTTCGCCCAGGCGCTGGTCGGGCACGCCGACCACCTGGGCGGTCTCGACCGCCGGATGCGCGAGCAGGACTTCCTCCACCTCGGCGGGCGCGACGTTCTCGCCGCCGACGCGGAACACATCCTTGAGCCTGCCCACCATGCGCAAGCGCCCATCGGCCGTGAGCTCACCGAGATCGCCGGTGCGCAGCCACCCGTCCTCGGTGAACGCCTTGGCGTTGGCTTCCGGGTTGTTGCAATAACCCTGCATCACGTTCCAGCCGCGCACCTGGATTTCCCCCTCCACGATGCGCAGCTCGACTCCGTCGTGAGGCAGTGCAAGACCGTTCACGCGCAGCTCTTCCGCATCGCGCCAGTCGCTCATCACCACATTGGGCGAGGCTTCCGACAGTCCGTACGCCGCGCAGATGCTCTTCGCGCCGAGGACATCGATGATGCGGCGCATGGTCTGCGGCCCGGCCGCCGCCCAGCCGCCGCGCAGGCTGAGCTTGCGCTTGGCGAAATCCTCGTGGCCCATCAGCATCTGGAAGATCGTGTCGTTGCCGGAGATCAGCGTGCAGCGCTCGCGCTCGAGCATCTCGAGCGCCGCGCCGGCTTCGAAGGTGGGCAGCGTGACGAGCGTCGCGCCGGCGACGAGCGCCATCAGCGCGGAGAGCGTCGACCCGGCGACGTGGAAGAACGGGCGGCAATTGAAGTAGCGATCCTCGGGCAGGATGCCCAGGCGCGTGCCCGCCGCCCAGGCGTCGCGCAGCATGTTGTCGTGCGTGAGCATCGCGCCCTTGGGATAGGCGGTCGTGCCGGAAGTGAACTGGATCAGCAGCGTATCGCTCGGCGAGATTTCGCGCGTATCGCCGATCGACCACTCGGGCAGCGGCCGCGTGATGTCGAAAGCCTTGGCGAAGCCGGTCTCCTTCACCATCGCGCCAAAATCGATGTTGAGGAAGCGCGGCACGTAGAACAGCGCCTCGCAGCCGGCCTGCTGGAGACAAAATGCGATCTCGGCCGCCTTGAAGCGCGTATTGACCGGCACCGTGACCGCTCCGATCAGCGCCGCGCCGTAGAAGAGCGCGAGCCACTTGTCGTCGTTGCCCATCAGGATGCCGATGCGATCGCCGCGCTTCAGGCCGAGCGAATGCAGCGTCGCCGCCGCGCTCCTCGCGCGCAGGTACAGGTCCTCGTAGGTGACGCGGCGCTTCGGCGTGATCAGCGCCTCGGCATTGCCGCGCTCGCGTGCCTGGCGCTCCAGCACCTGCCCGAGGGTTTGCGCCTCCCAATAAATGGGGTCAGACCCCATTTATTTTTTGCCGCCGAGCTTCTCGAAGTTGCGCATGCGCTTGTTGACGTCGCGGCCGCGCTTGAGCGCCGCCTCGAGCGGCAGGTCGCCGACCTCGTGGAAGAGGTGCTTGGTCTGCGCCATGGCTGGGCGCGCGACCGCGGCTAGCTTCTCAGCCAGCTCCATGGCGATCTGCAAGACCTGCGCATCGGGCACAACGCGATTCACCATCCCGAGCGCGAGTGCGCGCTGCGCATCGATCGGCTCGCCGAGCGCCGCGAGCTCGAAGGCGGCCTTGCGCCCGACCTGCCGCACCAGATTTGCCATGACGATGGCGGCGACGATGCCGTGCTTCGTCTCCGGGTAGCCGAGCTTCGCGCCCTCGGCCATCACCGCGAGATCCCCCGCTATCGCAAGGCCGGCCCCGCCGCCCATCGCCGCGCCGTTGATGGCCGTGACCACCGGCGTGATCATCTTGGAGAAGGCGAGGTGCAGCTGCATCGTCAGCTCGGCGCGCTTGTCCGCCGCCTTTGGATCCTTCGCGTTCTTGAACTCGTCGAGGTCGGCGCCGGCGCAAAAACCCTTTCCCGCGCCCGTGAGCACCACGCAGCGCACGGCCTCGTCCGCGTCCGCCGTGCGCAACGCCTCGAGGAGCGCGCTCGAAAGCGCCATGTCCATCGCGTTGCGCTTCTCCGGGCGGTTGAGCGTCAGGATGCGGATCGCGCCCTTGTCCTCGATCAGCAGGCTAGTCATCGAAGAATGGCGTCTCCGCTTCTCCACGTAGCCGGATATCGAACCGGTAGACGGCGCCCTCCCTCCTCGCCACCAGCAGGGGGCGCCGCGCCGCGGGAACCGCGTCCAGCACCGGATCCTTCGCGAGGTCGAAGAACATGACCGTCTGCAGCTGGCGCATCAGGCCCGAGTAGAGAAGGAGCAGGTTGACGTGCGGCGCCCGGCCTTCATACGCGCCGGGCTTGATCGTGCGGAAGCGATAGATGCCCTGCGCATTGGTGGCGGCGCGCCCCCAGCCGAAGAAATCGGGATTGTCGAAGCGCCCCTTGCCGTCGGCTTGCCACAGCTCGAGGACGACGTTGTCGAGCGGCTTGCCGTCGAGCTGCGTGATGCGGCCGGTGATCTCGATCGCCTCCGTTGCACCGGCAGAAAGGTCGTGCGCGCCTTGCGCGAACTCGCGCGGGAAGAAAGGGCCGAGCGTCATCTCGCCGGTCGGGATGAGGTTCATGGCAGGGCCGGGGTCGCGCCGCGGCCGCGAACGACGATCTGGTAGTCGTACACGAGCGCGTTCTGCGGGCCCTTGGCCGTGGACGCGAGGCTCGCGATGCAGCGGTTGCGCGCGGCAGGATCGTGGATCGCCTGCAGGATCGCATCCGACTCGTTCAGCGGATCGCCGGGGAAGTACATCTGCGTGACCATGCGCGAGAGCCAGATCCTGCCCCACACCGAGAAATGCACGTGCGGCGGACGCCACCAGCCGCCGGTATCGGGCACCGGATAGGCGCCGGGCTTGATGGTGCGCAGCTCGACCAGGCCGCTGTCGCCCGCGACCACGCGCGCGGCACCGTAGAAGTTCGGATCCGCCGGCGCGTCGTTCGAGTCGTTCGCATGGATGTACTTGCCCGCGGCATTGCAATGCCAGATCTCCACCACCGCGCCCGGCACCGGCGCACCGTCCTCGTCGACGACGCGGGTGCGGATGTGGATCAGCTGGCCGAGGGCGCGCTGGTCGCCGTGCCCGGCGAGGTCGCCGCGCACCGGCGCGAGGCGGCGCGCGAGCTGCTGCGGCCCCGTGAGCTCCGAGCGCGTGAGTGGCCGGCGCACGAGCGGCTGCGAGGGCCAGCGCTGCCCGGTTTGCACGTAGCCGGGCACCACTCCTTCGGACTGCGTCCGGGGATCGCGTCTGGAGATCATTGCCCAGGCATCTTATATTCGCTGCCGTGGTCAAACCGCACTTCGTTCACGTCCACTCCATGCGCCTCGCCACCGGCGAGGAGGCGCTCGTCGCGCGGGTGATCGCTCCGGACGGGCGCGTCGGCTACGGCTTCAGCTTTCGCCTCGACGCCACCGAGGCGCGCCACATGGCGGAGTGGTCTGCGGGCGTGCGCGCGGAGCGGCCGCCTTACGAGAGCCAGCTCGACCACGCCTGGGAGCGCGCATGGCTGTCGGATGAGGAAATCGAGTGGCATATCGAGGCCGCCTTTGCGAAGATTCAATGGACAGGAGGCAACATGGGAAAGATGGTGGAATTCAAGCGACCCGACGGCAAAGCGGTGAATGGCTATCTCGCCGAGCCCGGGGCGGGTTCAAAAGCACCGGCGATGGTCGTGATCCAGGAATGGTGGGGACTCAACGACCAGATCAAGGGCGTGGCCGACAAGCTCGCGAAGGCGGGCTACCGCGCGCTGGTGCCGGATCTCTATCGCGGCAAGGTGGCGCTCGAGGCGCACGAGGCGAAGCATCTGATGGAAGGCCTCAACTTCGGCGATGCCGCCGGCCAGGACATCCGCGGTGCCGTGCAATACCTGAAGAAGGACTCGAGCAAGGTCGGCGTCACCGGGTTCTGCATGGGCGGCGCGCTCACTACCCTCTCTGCCGTCAACGTGCCGGAGATGAACGCCGGCGTGATCTGGTACGGCTACCCGCCGCTGCAGTTCGTCGACGCATCGAAGATCAAGGCGCCCCTAATGGGCCACTGGGCGACGCAGGACCAGGCGTTCCCGATCAGCGGCGTCGACGAGCTCGAGAAAAAGCTGCGCGAGGCGAACGTCAAGTTCGAGTTCCACCGCTACAACGCGAAGCACGCCTTCGCCAACGAGACCGCGGACTCGAAGAAGCTCGACATGCTGAAGTACGACCCGAAGGCCGCGGAAACCGCCTGGCAGCGGACCATGGAGTTTCTGGGGAAAAACCTGAAATAAATCGGGGTCAGAGCCCGATTTAATTCGGGCTCCGTCCCCGAATTCTTACTGCTTGGGAATCTTTGCGCGCTCGACCACCGCGGTCCAGCGTTTGGTCTCCGACGCGTAGAACTCGGCGAGCTCCTTCGGGGTGCTGGCGCGGCCTTCGACGCCGAGCTCGGCGAAGCGCTTCTGGACCTCCGGATCGGCGAGCGCCTTCACGAGCGCGGCGTGCAC
>DATLDY010000069.1:0-3914 GCA_035525655.1 Burkholderiales bacterium | reverse complement strand
GGCGCCAGGACGCGACCGGGCCGATCGTCGATCTCGCGGCAGTGCGCGTGCCGACGCTCGTCATTTGCGGCACCGAGGACAAGGTGAACCCGCCCGAGCTCTCGCGCACCATCGCGGCGGGCATCGCCGGCGCGCGCATGGTCTGGATCGAGGGCGCAGGGCATCTCTGCAACATCGAGAACCCGCGGGAGTTCAACGCCGCGCTGGACGACTTTCTGCCGCGCTGATTAGGATGAGCGCCAAGGAGAGCCAGATGCCTGAGATCAGCTTTCGGCTACAGCACCTCAATCTGCCAGCCCGCGATCCCCAGGGCATGGCGCGCTGGTACGCGGCCACCTTCGGACTGCAGGCCGATGACAACAAGGCGCGCGGCCCCGGCGTGCTGCTTGCATTCCAGCCGGGCGAGCCGATCAATCGTGCGCCCGAGCTGCACGCGGGATTCCTGATTCCGTCGCTCGCCGAGCTCAACCGCTGGGCCGATCAACTCGGCGGCACGGTCAAGAAGGGCGCCGAATTCAGCTCCTTCCAGGTGCGCGATCCGGAAGGCAATTGCGTCGAGCTGTACTGCAAGAGCGAGGGCGAGTAAACCGCATGCTCACTCGACGCCGGTTCGTTCTCGCCGCCGTAGCCGCCGGTGCGCTGCCGCGCGGCGCGCGCTCCCAGGAAGCGTATCCATCGCGTCCCATCCGCGTGCTGGTTGGCCACGCCGCGGGCGGCGGCGTCGACATCCTCGCGCGCAACCTTGGCGAGGCGATCCGTCCGATCCTCGGCCAGCCGTTCGTGGTCGAGAATAAGCCGGGCGCGAATGCCGCCATCGCGACGCAGCAGGTTGCTACCGCGATTCCCGACGGCTACACGCTGCTGATGGCATCGGCCGGCGAGATCGCGATTACGCCGCACCTCTTCCGCAAGCTGCCGTACGACCCGCTCAAGGACCTGCAGCCGGTCACGCTCGGCACCAAGGTGCCGAACGTGCTCACCGTGCATCCGGGCGTGCCGGCGCGCAACGCCGCCGAGCTGATCGCACTCGCCAAAGCGCAGCCGGGCAAGCTGTCCTACGGCTCGAGCGGCATCGGCAACCTCCAGCATCTCAACGGCGAGCTGTTCAACAAGCTCGCCGGCACGCAGATCGTGCACGTGCCGTACAAGGGCGCGGCGCCGCAGATCACGGACCTGGCGGGCGGGCAGATCACGATGGGCTACACCAGCGTCGCCGCCGCGCTTTCGCTCATCAAGGCGGGCAAGCTGCGGCCGATCGGCGTGACCTCCACGGAGCGCGTCAAGGCGCTGCCCGACGTGCCTTCGCTCTCCGAAACCCCCGCGCTCGCAGGCTACGAGCTCAACAACTGGTTCGGCTTGTTCGCGCCTTCGGGCATGGCGCCGAACGTGATGCGGACCCTGCACGCAGCCGCGGTGAAGGCGCTGTCGAGCCCGGAGCTCCAGGCACGGCTGGTGGAGCAGGGCGGCATTCCGTCGCCCGGCACGCCGGAGGCCTTCAGCGCCCTAATAGTTTCCGACTCGCAGAAGTTCGCGCAGATCATCCGGGACGTGGGCATCCCCATGGAGGGCTGATATGGCCCGCCTGTCCGACCACGAGATCGCGCAATACCAAAGCGAGGGCTGGGTAGTGCCGCGCTTCCGGCTGCCGGCGCCACAAGTCGAGGCAATGGGCGACGCGCTGGAGACCTTGCTCCGCATGAACCCCGGCGTGCGGCCTGAGAAGCTGGTGTCTGCGCACATCGAAGGCGACAACGGCGAAGGCGTGCACGGGGTGCGCGCCTTCCTCGATCTCGCACGCGACCCCGAGATCGTCGAGCTGGTATCCGGCGTGCTCGGGGAGGACGTGATCCTCTGGGGCTGCCATGTGTTCTGCAAGCCGGCCGTGGAGGGCTACGAGACACCCTGGCATCAGGACGGCCACTACTGGCCGATCCGCCCGCTCGCCAACTGCACCGCGTGGGTCGCGCTCGAGCCGTCGAAGAGAGACAACGGCTGCCTGCGCGTGATCCCGCGCTCCCACGCCGGACGGCAGCTCTACGAGCATCTGCACGAGGACCGTGCCGATGTCACGCTGAACCAGCGCATGGCCCATGTCGACGAAGAGGCGGCGCTCGACATCGAGCTCGAGCCCGGCCAGATGTCGCTGCACGACGTGTACATGATCCACGGCGCACGGGCGAACACTTCGGGGCGGCGCCGCACCGGCGTGGCGCTGCGCTACATGCCGTCGACGTCGGTTTTCGAGCGCGACCTGCGCCCGGTCGACGGCAAGAGCGGCGTGCCGGTCGACTTCGCGCGCCGGCCGCTCTGGCTGGTAAGGGGCATCGACCGCAGCGGGCGCAACGACATCCAGCGCTGAAATGAAGATCGAGGCCGTCACCTCGGCGTACTACCGCCTGCCGCTCGAGGGGATGGGCGACGCGGGGCACGGGGCCATCGACTCGATGGAGCTCATCACGGTGAAGGTGCGCGCGGGCGGCCTCGAGGGCCACGGGTACGCGTACACCATCGGCCGCGGCGGCCGCGGCGTAAAGGCCCTCGTCGACCACGATCTCGCGCCGCTCGTAACCGGGCGCGACGCGACCGACATCGCGGCGCTGTGGGACCTGATGTGGCGGCGCCTTTTGTATGTCGGGCGTGGGGGCGCGGCGGCGTTCGCGGTCGCGGCGATCGATATCGCGCTCTGGGACCTACGCGGGCTGCGTGAAGGCAAGCCGCTGTACGCGCTGTTCGGCGCGCCGGCACGCGAAATTCCCGCCTACGGCTCGGGCGTCGACCTGCCAAAGCCGCTGCCCGAGCTCTTGGCGCAGACCGAGGGATTTCTCGCGCGCGGCCTGCCGGGGGTCAAGGTGAAGGTGGGACGTCGCGATCCCATGGAAGACGAAGCGCGTGTCGCAGCGGTGCGCAGGCTCGTGGGCGACAAGGTCGACCTGATGGTCGACGCCAACATGGCATGGAGCGCGGACGAGGCCCTCGAGCGCGGCCGGCGCCTGCAGGAGCATGGCCTGCATTGGTACGAGGAGCCGATGATTCCCGAGGATGTCCCCGGGCACGCGCGCCTCGCGCGTGAGCTCGATGTGCCGATCGCGCTCGGCGAGAGCCTGCACTCGCCGCACGAGTTCAGGCGCTATGTCGAGGAGCGCGCGGTCGAGGTGGTGCAGGTCGACCCGGTGACCAACGGCGGCATCAGCGTCGCGCTCGCCGCACTCGAGCTCGCGAATGCGGCCGGCCTCGCCGCGAGCAGTCACTATTGCGACGAGTTGGCTGCGCACCTGCTGTGCGCATCGACGCAATCGGTCTACCTCGAGAAGCATGCCTTTGCGCTCGACCGCTACCTTGAGACGCCGCAAGTGGTGCGCGACGGCCGCACGCGGCCGACCGAGGGGCCCGGCACCGGCATGCGCTTCGCCGAGCGCGCGCTCGCGCCCTACCGCAGCCAGCCGTAGGTGCGCATGCTATGGTCTGCGACTCCATAAATCGGGAGCCACGATGGCTCGCTCGCTAGCTCTTCTACTCTTTTGCGTCGCCGGCGGCGCCGCGGCGCAGGACGTCACGCTCAAGTTCAGCCACTTCCTCGGCCCGCAGAGCTTTTTCCAGCGCGACGTAGCCGAGCCGTTTGCTCAGCGGCTCTCGGAAAAAACCAGCGGCAAAGCGAAAGTCCAGACGTACGACGGCACCTCGCCCTATGGCGATGTGCTCAAGCAGGGCGCGCAGGCGAAAGACGGCACGGTGGATATCGCGCTTGGCCTGCGCGGCGCCGAAGGCGAGCGCTTCCCCGGCACCTCGGTCATCGAGCTGCCGTTCGTGGTGCGCGATTCGCAAAGCGGCTCCAGCGCCCTATGGGGCCTGTACAAGACCGGCGCGCTCGACAAGGAGTACGCCGACTACAAGGTGCTCGCGCTCTTCGTGCACGA
>DATLDY010000060.1:0-10708 GCA_035525655.1 Burkholderiales bacterium | reverse complement strand
CGCTGATCCTCTGGGCGGGGCCGTTCGTATTCCTGATCGTGGGAGCGTTCCTCCTCGTGCGGTTCGTGCGGCGCCGGCGCGTAGCCGAGCCGCAGCTCTCCGACGCCGAGCGCGCGAGGGCGGCCAAGCTCCTGCAATGATTACGTTCTGGCTCATCGCCGGCGCACTCGGCGCGGCAGTGCTCTTCATCGTGCTGCGCCCGCTGACGACGGGCGGGCGCAAGGCACGCCTTTCACGCCGCGAAGCCAACATCTCGATCTACAAGGACCAGATGCGCGAGCTCGAGGCCGACCTCGCCTCCGGCACGCTGGGCCCGGCGGATTTCGAGCGCTCGAAGCTCGAGCTGGAAGCGCGCCTGCTCGAAGACGTATCCATTGCGGATGGATCGACGGTGCCCTCCCATGGGCGGCGCTCCGCGCTCATGGTGGGAATCGCGGTGCCGCTCACCGCAGTAGCGGTGTACTTCGCCACCGGGACCCCGCAGGGCCTCGATCCGCAGCAGGGCTTGCCCGACGCCGCCCAGGTCGAGGCCATGGTCGGCAGGCTGGCGGCCAAGCTGCGCGAGAACCCGGATGACGCCGAAGGATGGAAGCTCCTCGGGCGCTCGTACACGGTAATGGGTCGTTTCGAGGACGCGGTGGGTGCCTTTGCCAAGGCAGCCGAGCGCTCGCCGCGCGATGCGCAGCTCCTCGCGGATTTCGCCGATGTGCTCGCCATGGCGCGCGGCCAGCGCCTGCAGGGCGAACCCGAGAAGCTGATCGAGCGCGCGCTCGAGATCGACCCGAAGAACCTGAAGGCGCTGGCGCTCTCGGGCACCGTGGCCTTCGAGCGCAAGGACTATGCAAAGGCCGCCGCCACCTGGGGACGCATGCTGCCGCTCGTGCCGGCCGATTCGGAGGATGCGCGCGTCATCGCCGAAAACGTCGGCGAGGCGAAGAAGCTGGCCGCCATCGGCTCGCATCCCGGCGTGCGCGGGACCGTCAGCCTGGCGCCCGGACTGAAAAAAGATGTGAAGCCCGACGACACCGTGTTCGTGTTCGCGCGCGCGCCGGAAGGCCCGCCGGTACCGTTGGCGGTGCTGCGCGCACGGGCCGCCGACCTGCCGCTGAAATTCGCGCTGGACGATTCCCTGTCCATGGCGCAGGGGATGACCGTGTCGGCGCACCCCAGGGTCGTGGTCACCGCGCGGATTGCAAAATCGGGCAAGCCGCAGGCCGCGCCGGGGGACATGCAGGGCGCGAGCAAGCCGGTCGCCAACGACGCGGCGGGGGTGGAGGTCCTCATCGACAGCGTGGTTCGCTAGCTCCCCGTATACTCGCCGCGGGGGTTTTGCTAGATGAAAGTTATCCGTGCCTTCGTGTACGGGTCGATTGCGCTCATGCTGGCCGCTGGCTGGGCCTTCCTTTACTGGCAATCCGGGACCATCGATCTTGCCGCGGGCAATGCGGCGCGCGCGGCGCTGAACGACCTGCGCGCGATCGATGCGCGCTGGGACGACCAGGTGACGGCGATGGGCCTCGCGTCGCGCCCGAGCGGACCGCAGCAACCCGTTGCGCACCAGGCGGCGTATGCGTGGCTCGAGCTGCAGGCGCTGAAGCTGCAGCATCCGGAGCTCGGCCGTGCACTCGCCGGCGTGCGCACGGCGTTCGACCAGAAGGCGGCGCTCGTGCGCCGCATCGCGGCCGGCGAGCCGGTCGCGGATGCCGCCTGGCGCGTACCGACGCGCGCGCGCGCCGATCAGCTCGCGCGTGTGATGGAGCAGGGCTTCACCGACGCGCTCGCCGAGACCGAGCGCTTTCGCACCTGGCTCCTCTACTACTCGGCCGCCCTGCTCGCGATCCTGGGCGTGCTGGCGATCCAGCTGCGCCGCGCGAACAGCAGCCTCGAGCGCCGCGTGAGCGAGCGAACCAGCGAGCTGTCGCAGACGCTGGGCAAGCTGCAGGAATCGGAAACCATGCTCGTGCAGAGCGAGAAGATGTCGGCGCTGGGCCAGATGGTCGCCGGCGTCGCGCACGAGGTGAACACGCCGCTTGCCTACGTGAAGGCGAGCCTCGAGGCGGTGCAATCGCGCGCCGGGGACGCCGGGCGCCTTGCGCGCGAGACGCGCTGGCTCCTCGAGCTGATCGAGACCGACTCGACCGACGAGGCGGCGCTTGCCAGCCAGCTCGCCACGGTGAGGAATCTGCTGGGCGACAAGCGCCTCGAATCGCTCGACTCGCAGCTCCAGGACGGCCTGCACGGCATCACGCAGATCGCGGAGCTCGTGGTGAGTCTCAAGGACTTCAGCCGGCTCGAGCGCGGCTCGATCGTTCCCTATGACGTGAACCAGAACATCGAGACCACGTTGCGCATCGCCGCCGCCGAGCTCGGCACGCGCCAGGTGAAGAAGATGTTCGCCCAGATCCCCACCATTACCTGCTCGCCTTCGCAGATCAACCAGGTGCTGCTCAACCTGCTGGTCAACGCGGCGCAGGCGACTCCGGAATCCGGCGGCAGCATCGTGGTGAGGACCAGCATGCCCGACGCCGGGCACGTGGCCATCGAGGTCGGCGACAACGGCCGCGGCATCCCCAAGGACGTGCTGCCGAAGATCTTCGACCCGTTCTTCACCACGAAGGAGGTAGGCAAGGGCACAGGGCTGGGGCTGTCGATCTCCTACCGTATCGTCCACGCCCATGGCGGCAAGCTCGAGGTCGACTCCAAGCCGGGTGTCGGCACGCGCTTTACGGTGGTACTTCCCCTCATTGCATCCCAGAGTGCCCAGACGGCGCTCGCCGCCTGACATGGCCAAGATCGGCAAATACGTGGTGATGGGCGAGGTCGGGCGCGGCACGAATTGCATCGTGTACAGCACGCTCGACCCGGATGTCGGCCGCCAGGTGGCCGTGAAGACCATCGCCAAGGCGCTCGCCCCCTCGACCGAGGATCTGCGCGCGTCGATCGAGCGCCTGCAGCGCGAGGCGCACATCGGCGGCAAGCTGCATCACAGCAACATCGCCGCCGTCTACGAGTACGGCGAGGACGAGTACGCCGCGTGGGTGGCGATGGAGATGGTGGAGGCGAAGTCGCTGCGCCAGCACGTGACCGAGGGCTACCGCCCGGCCGCCGAGCCGCTGCCGGCGCTGGTCGCCGAGATCCTCGAGGCGCTCGACTACGCGCATTCAGCCGGCGTCACGCACGGCGACGTGCGCGCAGAGAACGTGCTCGTCAGCCCGTCTGGCGCGAAGCTCGTCAGCTTCCGTGCGGTGGGCGACGCGGCGACCGACGTGCGCGCAGCGGCCGCCATGCTGAAGGAAGTGTTCGCCGAGGCACCGGCCATCCTCGACGACCCGCCGCCCAGTGCGCGCGAGCTTCTCGAAGGCTTGCGCTCCAAGGGCAAAGGCAAGCTTGGCACCTTGCGACGCGCGATGAAAGCGGCGCCGGCGCCGCTCCTCTCGCCGCGCAGGCTGCCGGCGGTGCTCTTCGTCGACGATGAGGAGCGCGTCCTGCACGCGCTGCACGCGCTCTTCCAGGGCACCTACGAGGTCCATACCGCGACCAGTGGCGCGGAGGCGCTGGAGCTCATCAAGGCGAAGCGCTTCCTCGTCATCGTGAGCGACCAGCGCATGCCGGGCATGACCGGCGTCGAGCTCCTGCGCGAGGCGCGCACGCTCGCGCCCTCGGCGGTGCGGCTTCTTCTCACCGGGTTCTCGGACTTCGGCGCGATCGTGGCGTCGGTCAACGAGAGCGAGGTGTTCCGCTACATCACCAAGCCGTGGCAGCAGGCCGAGCTCGAGTCGACGCTCGGCGAGGCCATAGAGGTCGCGATCGCGGCCGAGGCCGCCGCCGCCGGCGGGCGGCACTTCGACCGGGCGAGCGGTAATGTCGTGGTGCTCGGCCAGCCGGCGCTTGCGCGCAGCGTGCGCGAGCTCTCGCTCGGCGCGCTCGGCGTGCAGGAGGCTTACGACGACGAGACGGTGCTCGAGATCGTGTCGCACGAGGATATCGGCGTCGTGGTGAGCGAGCTGCATGCGCGCATGGACGAGCCCGAAGCGTTGCTGCACGTGCTGAAGAAATCCTCGCCGCACACGCAGCTCGTCGCCATCTCCGAGGTGCCCGATGCCGAGCTCGCCATCCGCCTCATCAACGAGGCGCGCATCCACCGCTACCTCGGCAAGCCGGTGAACCTGTCGATCCTGCAGCAGGCGGTCGTGTCGGGCCTGCAACGCTATTCACGCCTCGAGGACGCCCCCGGGCTGGGCGGCACCGAGCGCACCAAGCGGCGTCGCAAGACTCACCGCCTGCGCCGGCTCTTCACGCGCGTGAAGGCGCTGCGCGGCCGGTTCCGCCTGTTCAGCGGAGTCGGGGCAAGGTAAAGCGCAGCTCGCCCGCGTCGAGCTCGCCGCGGATCCAGCTCACGATCGGCGAGCCCCAGACCTCCAGCCGCCGCATCCCGGGAATCGGCTCGTCGTCGTGGTACGTGTGGCTATCGCCATGCACCAGCATCACGCGCCCGGACATTTTCTGCCCAAGCACAATCAGCCGCTCGCGCATCTCCTGGAAGCCGTCGCGCGGCAGCGAGATGAACGGATTCGCCTGTATCAGGATGATGAGCCCGACACGGCCCTTCTGCGCGAGCGAGGCCGATTCGTCGAGCCAGGCGTACACCGCGGCCATGCGCCGGCGATGCTCTGCCGCATTGCGCACGTTGTTGTTGCTGCCGGTGACATTCAGCGTCACGAACAGGAATCCGGCGGCTACCCAGCGCATGTGCTCGCAATATTCGCCAGCCTGCCGCTCCACCTCGAGTGGCACCGGGCAGAACAGCTTGCGCCAGGCCGCCAGCCGCGCGGGCGGGTCCCTGCAGTCGGTCCATTCGTTATCGCCTGGAATCACGACCAGCTTGTGGCGCAGGCGGGCGAACTGCGCCTTGCGCGCCTCGAGCCATGCGTCGTCGCAGGCCGTGACGCTCGAGCCGATGTCGCCCAAATGCACGACGAAGTCGAGCTTCTCGGCATTCATGTCGTCGATCAGCGCGTCCAGGCGGTGCACTTCGCCGAGCGTATAAGGCGTATCGCCCAGCACGCCAAACGCAAACTCGCTGCCCGGCGGACGCGCGCACCCCGCGAGCAGAACCATCACCAGGCAGAGAGCGCGTGTTCCCACGTCAATAAGGCGCCGAGGCGCGCACGCGGATCTCGCCGCCCTCGATCGAGCCGTGCAGCCAGCTCATGATCGGCGAGCCCCACGGCTCGATGCGCCGCACGCCGGGAAGCGGCTCGTCGTCGCGGTGGATGTGGCTGTCGCCGTTGACGACGATCACGCTGCGCGGATTGTCCGCCGCCAGCCGTTTCACGCGATCGAGGAGGGCGGCGAAGCCGTTCGCGCCGCTGCGCGGCCTGAGGAAGGGATTCGCCTGCATCAGCAGCACCAGCCGGCCGAGCTTCCCCTGCCGGAACCTGCGCTCCGAATCATCGATCCATGCGAGCACCGCCTTCATGCGCGCCGCGTGCTCGGCGTCCATCGCCGCGTTGCGCCCGAGGTTGTTATTGCTGCCTTGGACGTTCAGCGCGACAAAGAGCACGCCGCCCGCCTGCCAACGCACGTGCTCGCAATATTCGCCGCGCTGGCGCTCCAGTCCCGCGGGAAATTTTCCGGGACAGAAGGTGCGCCGCCAGTACTGCAGCCGCTCCATCGGGTCGTGGCCGCTGCGGTGGCAATCGGTCCAGTCGTTGTCTCCCGGGAGCAGGACGAACGGATGCCGGATCCTGGCGAATTGCTCCTTGCGCGCCTGGAACCACGCATCGGTGCAAGGCCCCTGGCCCGACGTGATGTCGCCGATGTGCACCACGAAAGCGAGCTCGTCGGCGTTGAGATCGCGGATCAGCCGGTCCAGCCGCTCGGCCTCGCTCTGCGAGTACGGCGTGTCGCCCATCAGCGCGAAACGCACCTCGCCCGGCGCCGGCGGCTGCGCCGCGCAGCCGGCGAGCCACAGCATCAGCAGGCTCACTCCCCATTTGGCCATCCGCGCGTTTATAGCGCGTTCGGCCTGGATGCGTTGAAGAGCAGGAGCGGCTCGTCCGGGAAGCGCTTCAGCGCGTCGTCTTCCGAATCGCAATGGCCAGGCGGCCGTGCGCACCGGCCGGGCGTGAAGTCCGGCGCGAGCCCGCTCCACCGGGGCCGCGCCAGGCAAGCGGCGCCGCGTGGCGTCCACGCGGCTTCGAAGCTCATGCTGCCGATGTCGGCGGTCCTCGGCTGCACCGGTGGCGACAGGCGGTCCCAGCGCTGGATCAAAGTGCCGTCGCGCGTCCACGAGCGGCCGTCGCCGCAATAGTCCGCCATTGCCATGCGGATGCACGCCTGGTGGCCGGCGGAGTGCTCGGCGCCGAGCCAAGGGCGATAGCCCCAGCGGTAGCACTTCGCCATCACGCCACGCGTGCATGCAAAGGTGATGCGTTGCGCGTCCGCATGTGCGGTGTTGGCCTTGTCGTAGACCCCGGCAAGCGGAATGGCGAGCCGCGCGCCTTGCGCATCCGCGCCGCAGAGATTCTTCCAGGCACCGCCGGCCGCTCGGTAGCGCAGCTCGTAAAGCCACGTCGTGCCCGGCGGGTACGGATAGCCTTCCGGCAGCGGCTGGTCTTCGCGCACCACGCGCGAGATTTCGTACACCGCGCTGCCGCCGCCAGGCCGTTCGCCTTCGATCGTCGCGCGGCTCAGCTCATCGCCGCCGAAGCCACCCCCGTGTGAAACGCCCGCGCAGCTCGCCTTGCACGAGCTCGGCCTCGAGGACCTGCACGCCTCGAATTTTCAGCGTGTCCAGGCGATGCGAGAGCAGCTGGGCGCCCACCGGGCCCGCGACTAGCAACATCGCGAAGGCGCCCGCCGCCCGGATCAACGAGCGATGCCTTGCGCCTCGGTGCCCTGCGGATCCATGCCGGGCTGGCGTGCAGCGCCGCGCGCGCCCGCATCCGATTTCTTTCGGGCCGCACCGGTACCTTTGATTTTCTCGTAGCTGCCGCGCGCCGGTGTCGCGGCTTTGCGCTCGGTGCTCGCGGCCTTCTTCGCCGGTACCTGCGCGTGCGCAAAGCCGACGGCGCAGCCGAGAATTACGCTGCCGAGGATCGCGCTCGATCTAATCACGGGCAATTCCCTGCGCAGTGGTGCCGTTTGATTGAAGCCCCTGGCGCGGCTTCTGCGTGCTGCTGGTCCCCGCATCGGGTTTCTTGCGGGCGCCGGCCTTCGTGGTGGGCGTGTCCCAATTTTTTGCGGAGGCGGCCGGTTGTCGTTGAGCGCTTTTGCCTTTATCGGATTTTGGCGCCGGGGCCTGTGCTTGCGCGGCGCCAATGGCGCACGCTAGGACTACGGTGCTCGCTACCTTGATTGCCAGGGTCATCATCACCTCGCCGTTGTGGACCGCGGAAGGATTCCGCGCGAGATGATCGTAGCGCGCCGCGGCTCACCGAAAACTCACCGATCGTAAATTCAGCGCGTCTGGCGGCGCAGCGACCCGGCAATATCTTCAATCTCGCGCGAAGGCCCGACGCCGAGAAGCGACGAGAGCGTGTCGCGGCAGCGGCTGTACACGGCGAGCACCTCGCCGGGCTGTCCCAGGCTGCGGTGGCAGCACATGACGCGCAGGTACAGCGACTCCGCGATGGGCTCGGCGTCGAGCCCTTTGCGGTAGCAGCTCAGCGCCCGCGTCCAGTCGGCCGCGGCCTCGTAGTGACCGCCGAGCTGCTCCACGACCTGGAGGAACCGGCGGCGCAGGCGCGTGCGCGCGGCAACGGCCCATGCGGCCGTTTCTCCGGGCAGGAAGGGCCCGGCATAGAGCGCATGGAGGTCCTGTTCCAGCGCATCGAGCTTCGCCGCCGGCGCGCAGGCCGCAAGGTGCTCTTCGATGTCGAGCACCGTGTCGTCGAACTGCGCCGTGTCGAGCCAGGTATGGCTGCGATCGAGCGTGAGGCGCCCTTCCTTCAGCAGCACGATGGATTGTTCGCCGAGCAGCTTGCGCAGGCGATAGAGCGCGGTCTCGAAGGCCTGCTGCGCCTTGTCGCCGTCGAGCTCGGGCCACAGCGCATCGATCAGCGCCGACTGGTGGACGTTGCGCGCGCCGAGCGCCACCAGCGCCTGCAGGAGCTCGAGCGGCTTGCCGCCGCACTCTATCGGCTCCTTCCCGTGCAGTAGCGCGAACTCGCCGAGGGTCCGGATGCGCACGGCCCACGGCCAGTTGTCCGGCACAATCTCCGGCGGCAGCAGCCGCCGCTGCGCGATCACCGAGCTGACATAGTCCACCTCGATGCCGTGCTCCAGCGCCTTTGCGTAGAGGGCGGACATGACGCGGGGCGACCACCACGTGTGATTGCGGAACTGCTGCACCCGCCCGACGGCGAGCGCGGCGCGCAGGTTTGCAACGCAGGTTTCCTGATCGCCGTCGGCGAGCGCCGCCTCTGCTTGCGCAAGGAGGGTCAGGTACTCGATGGTCTGCGCCTTCATCGCCTGGCCTTCGGCGCGCGCGCGCTGGATGTGCGCGACCGATTCAGCACGCTCGCCCAGGTAATGGAGCACGCGCCCGAGGTCGTTGCGCATCACCGCCGCGGGGAAGCGCGCGCCCGCCGCCTCGGCCATGCGCAGCGCCGTTTCGGCGAACTCCTTGGCGCCGGCGAAGTTGTCGTGCGCGAGCCGATGCCACGCCGAATGGTAGTAGTACATCGCCGTGTCCAGCGGCCGGCTCATGTTGAGCTTCATCTCCATGCGGCGCAGGTAGTCGGCGGCGAGCGCGCGCCGGTCCGACGACAGGCTGGCGAAGTGGCCCTGCGAGCAGAGCAGCATGTCCCAGGTGTGCACGCCGCTCGAGCGGCCCAGATCCAGGCCGCGATCGACGCAGGCGATGCATTCCTCGTTGGCCGCGGACATCCAGTAATAGGCGGCTGCCATGACGTACCAGGTGATCTGCACGAGCGGCGGCACGCCGGGCTGCTGCACCTGCGCTCGCAGCGTGTCCACCAGCAGCTCGGCCTTCGCGAGATCGCCGATCCACCACGTGTAGTAGATGAGGAGGTGATTGCCGAACTTCACCTGAAGGCGCGCATCGCCGCCGTGCAGGATGATGTCGCGCACCCGCGCTTCCAGCGCCGGCATCGCCGGATGCTGCGGCTGCAGATACATCAGCGCGACGAACATGCCGCAGTCGACCTGCGCGGTGAGCGCGGCGCTCGGCAGCTCGGGATGCTCGCGGCGCAGGCTTTCCATCTCGCCGATCCACGGTTCGAGCGGCGTGAAGTTGCCCCAGTCGAAGACGAAGCTGTCGACGACCGCGCACCACGCGGTGCAGCGGCCGGCGAGGTCCTGCGCCGCGGCGAAGAGCTGGTACGCCTGCTCGAAGTGCCCGCGCGCCTCGGCGGGATTGAAGGGCAGGCGACAGAAGCCGTGCCAGCAGCAGAGCCAGGCGTCGGCGCGGCGCACCTCCGCCGGAAGGTGGGCGAGCCAGCGCTCGACGACCTGGCCGCGTCCCTGCTCGATGAGGCCGAGCGCCTGCGTGCGGATCAGCGCGGCAAGCGCAGCGAAGTCGCCCGCGGCGCGCAGCAGCTCCGCCGCGTTCTCGACCTGTCCATGCGCGAGCAGGAGCTGCGCCGCGGTCTTCTGCAGGGCCTTCAGCTCGGCCGGCCCGAAAGCGCCGCGGGCACGGCTCGCCAGGAATTCGCGGAACAGCGGGTGGTACTCGTACGCGGGCTCGGCGCCCGGATGCTTCAGGGTGAAATAGTTCTTGCGATAAAGCTCATCGAGCACGTCCGCCGCCTTTGCGCTGCCGCTCAGCTCGGCCAGCATCGCGGCGGTGGGCTTCGGCAGCAGCGCGCTCGTCAGCAGCAGGCGCTGCGTGTCGGCGGCGAGTCCCGAGAAGATCTCGCCGGCGAAGTAATCGAACAGCGCCTGCGCGTTGCTGTCGGCGAGCGGGCGCGCCGCGCCATCGGGCACCGTCTGCTCGAGGAGCAGCATCAGGCCCGCGGCCCAGCCCTGCGTCCTGCGATGCAACTCCTCGGCCGAGGCGAAACCGCGCCGATCGCGCTTGCGCAGCCGCTCGATGCCTTTCACTTCCTCCAGCGTGAGCTGCAGGTCCTCCCAGCCGACGAGGCCCACCTCGCCGTTGGCCACCAGGCGCGCCAGCTCCGGCGGCGGCGGGGTGCGGCTGAGGACGATGGTGACAAAGCCGCTGGGCAGCGCGGCGAGCCCGTCGCGCAGCACCGCGTGCAGCGCGGCGCCCTCCGCCACCTCGTGGTAATTGTCGAGCACCAGCGCGAACGGCGTCTCGAGCCGCCACGCGATTGCCTCGAAATAGCGCCGTGCGAAGACGGGCAGACCGCCGAGATATTCCGGCGTCAGGTGAGGCAGCGCCGCGAGCGGCTGATCGGCGCCGGGTCGCGGGAGCGCGGCGACCGCCACGCCGAGATAATGAAAAAACGTCGCCGGATCGCAATCCGCTGCGTCGAGCTGGTACCAGAGGTGCGGCAGCCCGCGCTGCGCAACGTAGCTGCTCGCGAGAGTCGTCTTGCCCGCGCCCGGCGGCGCGGTGATCCACAGCACCCGCTCCCGGTGCTCATCGAGCAGGCGAAAGAGCCGCTCGCGCGGCAGGACCTGCGTGTATCGCGGCCGCGCGAGCTTTGCCAGGAAAGCCGGGGCCGCCGCATCGGGTCGCTGCATCGGCGAAATTTTGCCGAGCGTCCGTTACGCGCGC
>DATLDY010000045.1:0-2865 GCA_035525655.1 Burkholderiales bacterium | reverse complement strand
GATGAGCTCCGAATAAAAGCGATCGTCGACGTAGCTCACCCCTTTGCGCCCCTGTTAAGGGGGGTGTGAGCCGAAGGCGCAGCGGGGGTCACCGAGCCACCACCAGCTTCGGCTGCGCCATCATCAGCCGCTTCCACTCCTTCATGTGCTCGCGCATGAAGACCTCGTCGGTCGCGGGGGCCTTCAGCGTGCCGTCGGGGAGCTCCTGCACACGTCCCGGGATGTCGAGGCCGCGGTGCATGTAGACCCACTCGTCCTCGCACGCGGCGAGGCCCTTCTGGATTTCCTCGAAGTTCGCCGCGTCGTCGACCTCGCCGAAGTTCGGGAAGCTCTCCTGCGTGCGCATGCGGATCGCGTTGACCGCATCGGCCATGCCCTCGAGCTCGTGCTTCTCGTCGACGATGGCGGTGGCGTACCAGACGCTGTCGGTCTCGTCGACCGAGATCGGCTGGAAGACCTGGATGTGGTTCCCGAGGATCGAGAGGTTGGGAAAGATGTTGATATTCACCGGCTCGGAGGAGGCGAGGTCGAGCGCGCGGGGCGCCTTTGCGCCGAGCTTCTCCTTGATGAGTTTCGCGTACGACTCCATGCCAGGCTGGAGTCCCTCCATCTCCCATAGCGCGCCCGGATGCTTTGCGACGTTGGGCCGCTTGTCCTTGAAGTGATGGCCGTGGCCGAAGTACTGCACATACATCGGCGCTTCGTCGGGCTTGCCCATGTAGAACGACATGCCCTTGCTCGGGTCCGTGACGTGCCGGTTCTCGGTGTCGAGGAGGGAGCGATGCGAGAACACCACGTGATAACCGTCGGCGGCGTTGTCGTAGGCGAGCTTCCAGTTGCCCTTGAACTTGAGGCGGTTAGCTTCGCTCACCACGACGCGCGCGCCGGGATTACGCTCGAGCCACTCGTCGATTGGCTTCGTCGCTGGTCCCAGGTAATCGGAAAGGGAGGGCGCTTCCAGATTGAGCGTGCCGAAGATGAAGCCGCGGTAGCTCTCCACGCGCGGCACCTGCGCGAGGTTGAACTTGTCGTCCTTGAAATCGCACGCGTAGCCTTCCGGCCACGGCACCCCGCGGAGCTTCCCGCTGTTGAAGTACGTCCAGCCGTGGTACGGGCACTGGAAGGTGCGCGCGGACCCCTTCGCTTCGCGGCACACACGCGCGCCGCGGTGCGTGCACCGATTGAAAAGGGCGCGTAAGGTGCCCTGCGAATCCCGCGCAACGATGATCGGGCGGAGGCCAAGCTTGGTGGTGATGTAGTCGTCCAGGCGTGGCACCTGGCTCTCGTGCGCCAGGTAGACCCACACGGCGCCGAAGATATGCGTCATCTCCAGGTCGAAGATCAACGGGTCGGTATAGATGGACCGGTGCACGCGGTCCTCATGCACCAGGTGTTCAAAAAAAGTCGAAGTATTCATCCTGCTCCCACTGGGTCGGCTCGCTCTCGCTTGCCCGGTTCTCCTCCACCCACTTGCGGTAGCGGCCGAGCTCGTTCCTCTTCAGCTTCAGGTAGTACTCGATGAATACCGGGCCGAACTGCTCGCGGAAGAGCGCGCTCCCTTCCAGGGCATCGAGCGCCTGTCCGAGGCTCGTCGGCAGCTTCGGCCGGTCGGCCGCGTAAGGCTCGTCGTCGCGCGGACCGGGCTTCAGGCCGCGCTCGATGCCGTCGAGCCCGGCGGCGATCTGCGAGGCGATGTAAAGATACGGATTCGCGGCCGGCTCGCCTACGCGGTTCTCGAGGCGCGTGCCCGGATCCTTCTTGCCGCCGAGCACGCGCACCATCGCGCCGCGATGATCGAAGCCCCAACCCACGCGGTCGGGCGCGAGCGAATTCGGCTTGAAGCGGCGGTAGCCGTTCACGGTCGGCGTCGCAAAGACCGTGGAGGGCACGGCGTGCGCCAGCAATCCGGCGAGGTACGACTGGCCGGTCGGCGAGAGAAGATCGTCGCCGGCGAAGAGGTTGCGCCCGGCGTCATCGGTGAGCGACTGGTGCAGATGCCAGCCGCTGGCGTAGTAGCCCTTCAAAGCTGGCCGCGCCATGAACGTTGCGAAGCAGCCCAGGCGTCGACACACCTGCCGCGTAGCGGTCCGGAAGAGGACCAGATCATCCGCGGTGCGCAGTGCCTCCTGCGCGGAGAAGGTGCACTCCACCTGGCCCGGGCCCCATTCGTTCTCGATCGAGCGCAGCGGCAGCCCGAGCGCCGCGTAGGTACGCGCGAGCTCGCCGAGCACCGGCTGCATGATGTCCATGTTGGTTTCGGAGTGGTACGAGTAGCCCGGCTCGATGGGCAGCGTGCGGATCGCGCGGCCGCGCACGCCCGGGATGCCGACGTGCTCTTCCGAAAGCTGGGTTTCCGCCACGCGCGCGAGATACCACTCGACCTCCAGTCCCACCATAAGCTGCATCTTCTTCTGCGCAAGGCGTGCGACCTGGCGGCGAAGAAGGTGGCGCGGCGAGAAATGAAACGGCTGGCCATCGCGGAAGTATTCGTCGCACAGCACCCAGCCGACCCCCGGCGCCCAGGGAAGAACCCTGAACGTGGATGGATCGGGAAAGATGACGAGATTCGGCGAGCCGGTCATCTCGTCGAGGCCCATGCCGCCGCCGCGCGTGAAGGACTGGAAGACGCGGCCGCCGGCTGAATCGAGCGTGGTGGTGGCGACGTTGATGTTGTAGCCGCGCTCGAGCGCATCGAAGAACACCGGCAGCGAAAGCGCTTTCGCCCGCGAGGCGCCGTGCGGGTCGGCCCACGCGATGCGCACGAGCTCGACGGGCTCGCGCTCGAGGCGCGCTTTCAGCTCCTTTGCCTGCGCCCGCTGGTCGTCTGACCGCATACTAGGATTTTAGTGAAGTCCCGGCGTACGA
>DATLDY010000027.1:0-9473 GCA_035525655.1 Burkholderiales bacterium | reverse complement strand
CCGCGCGTGTTGCCTTCGCGCACGAACTTCTGCAGGTCGGCCGCGAACAGCGAGCTGAAGATGGCGTCGGGCCGCGCATCGGAAAGGGCCTGCACCACCGCGCCGGCATCGATCTTGCCGAGCGGCGGTGCCTGCTCCGCGACGAACTCGACATCGGGCTGCGCGGCTTTGAGCAGCTTCTTGAACGACTCGGTGGCCGACTGGCCATACTCGTAATTCGGATAGACGATCGCCCAGCGCTTCTTCTTCAGCTTTGCCGCTTCCGGCACGAGCATCGCGACCTGCATATAGGTCGAGGGCCGCAGGCGGAACGTATAGCGATTGCCGTTTTCCCACACCATCTTGTCGGTGAGCGGCTCGGCGGCGAGGAACACGATCTTGCGCTGCTGCGCGAGATTGGCCACGGCCAATCCCACATTCGACGCGAACGTGCCCATCAGCACCGCGGCGCGCTCGCGCGAGATCAGTTCCTCTGCAACGCGCACCGCATCGCCCGGTGTGCCGCCGTCGTCGCGGGAGACCACTTCGAGCTTGCGCCCGAGGACGCCGCCTTTCGCGTTCACCTCTTCCAGCGCGAGCTCCCAGCCCTTCTTGTACGGCTCGAGGAAGGCGGGGAACACCTTGTAGCTGTTCAGCTCGCCGATCTTGATCGTCTGGCCGAACGCGCTGCCGGATGCCACTAGGGCGATGAATACCAGGACTTTCATTTGCTGCCCTCCACCTTCGCGCCGCGATCCGGGCGAATCTTGTCGGTGCCGCCCGGGAACGCGCGCCAGAACTCCCTGCGCACGAGACTGACCAGGGTCGCGCTCTTGTTCATGCCGTGATAGCGCGCCACGACCTCGAGCATCTCGAGATCGCGCGGCGTGGCTGAGAAAGTGCTGACCTTGACCTTGTCCTTCGGCATATACAAATCTTATATAAGAATTGTATACGTCGTCAAGCAGCCTTTCGTTCAGCCGGTGGCGGGAGCTGCTTCAGGCAGCGGCCGATCCACAGCGCGGTGAGCTTCTCCTGCACACCGTTCTGCGCAAGGCGCTGGGCGAGGGCGCCGAAATCGACCTGGTCGAGCGGCTGGTCCTGGTTGAAGCAGGAGAAGACGTAGGTGGTCTTTCCCGTGAGCGGGTCGACGTGCGGCTGCAGGCACTGCGCGCAGATCTCTTTCATCATGCATTGCATCGGCGAGTTGATCGAGCCGATGGCCACATGGTCCTTCCTGAGGTACGGCGCGAGCACGCCATGGCGCGCGAGGGCGACGGCCGCCATCATCCGGTCGGAGCCGATCGCGATGATGCGCTTGGCGTCCGAGAACCGGATCCATTGCTGGCCCAGCGCCTCGCTCGCATAGGCCTGCATCGCCTGGACGATGTTGCCGACGAAGGCGCGGTCCTGCGGCCGTCGCGGCGCGAACCCGGGCGGCTCGTCGCAGCACCAGATCACGACGTCGGAAGACGCCTCGATGTCGTCCACGCGGTAACGGTCGTTCAACGCCTTGTAGCCGGCGAAGTAAATGACTTTTGAGCCCGCCTGGCGCAGTGCGCGCCCGATGGAGAAGAGGACGGCATTGCCCAGGCCGCCGCCGGCAAGGATCACCGTCTCGTCGCCGGGAATTTCGGTCGGCGTGCCCGTCGGGCCCATCAGCACCACCGGCTCGCCGGGATGCAGATAGGCGAGGAGATCGGCCGAGCCGCCCATTTCGAGCGCGATGACCGAGATGAGTCCTTTGTCCTTGTCCACCCACGCCCCGGTGAGCGCAAGGCCTTCCATGGCGAGCGTGGTTCCCGGGACACGAAGCGCCAGCGCCTCGAAGTTCTGCATGCGATAGAACTGCCCCGGGTGGAAGCGACGCGCTGCGATCGGCGCGCGCAGGACGACCTCCACGATGCGAGGGGTAAGGCGCCGCACCTCGTGCACCACGGCACGCAGGTCGCGATTCAGGCGCGCAAGGAATTGCGCACCATCCCCGGCGGAGGCGGGCCCTTGCGCGAGGACGCTGCTGACGACGGGATAGCCTTGCTTCGCACTGCCCATCGCCTTGACGACGTTGCCGAAGTAGGACGGATGCAGGTCTCCGAAGAAGCTCATGAAGCGGCCGTTGGCATAGCGGTGGAGAAGCACTTGCGGCTGCTGCGGCTTCGCGGTGTGGCGCTCCGGCTTGACGGGCTCGCCGTTTTCGTCGCACGCGAGAAAATATTTCCCGTCGAGCGCAAGGCTCACGCCTTCCTCGCGCGCCAGCACGGTGTTGGGCTGCGTGCCGGCCGCGATCAGTACGGAGCGCGCGGGAAGCTCGATCTCCTTGCCGTCCAACGCGAATTTCACGGCGCGGGCATGGCCGTATTGATCCAGCTCGATGCGGGTGGGCGTCAGGCCTTCGGCGAACGTGATGCCTTCTTCGAGCGCCTTCTCGACCTCCTCGTGATTCAGCGTATACGACGGGCTGTCGATCAGGCGACGCCGATAGGCGATGGTCGCGCCGCCCCACGATTTCAGCAGCGCAAGGCGCTCCCCCGGTGTCACGGCGCGCAACTGGCGTGCGTGGGCGAGGAATTCCTGGGCGATGGCGCGCTCCTCGGCGTTCCATGAAGGCTCCTCGCCGAGGGCTTCGTAGCGGGTGAGGAACTTCTCCACCTGGACGGCGTAGTAGGCGAGCGACTCCGTGGCGGTGTCGATGGCCGTCAGGCCTCCTCCGATCACCACGACCGGCAGCCGCACCTGCAGGTTCGCGATCGACTCGCGCTTGGCGGCGCCGGTGAGCTGCAGAGCCATCAGGAAATCGGACGCAGCCCGGACGCCACGCGCGAAGCCGTTTGGAATGTCGAGCACGGTGGGCCGGCCGGCACCGGCGCAGAGCGCGATGTGGTCGAAACCGTCGGCGAACGCCTCGTCGATGGTGAGCGTGCCGCCGAAGCGCACCCCGCCAAACATGGCGAATGGGCGGCGCCGCTCCAGCAGCAGCCGGATGAGCTTGAGGAAGTTTTTGTCCCAGCGGACCGTGATGCCGTATTCGGCGACGCCGCCGAAGCCGGCCATGGCGCGCTGATCGAGCGGCTCGCGCAGCTCCGCGATGTCCCTGATGGGTCGGAAGGGCACGCGATTGCCCAGGGGGTCGACGCCGGAGATCGCCGCCTCGAGCGGCTCGATCTTCAGCCCGTCGATGCCGACGACGATATGCCCGTCGTTCATCAGATGGTGGGCGAGGGTGAATCCCGCTGGCCCCAGCCCGACGACGAGCACGCGCCGACCCGTGGGCGCCTTGGGATAGGGGCGGCGCAGGTCGAACGGATTCCAGCGCGTGAAGAGCGAGTAGATCTCGAAGCCCCACGGCAGCTCGAGGACATCCTTCAGCGTGCGCGTCTCGGCTTGCGGGATGTCCACCGGGTCCTGCTTCTGATAGATGCACGACTTCATGCAGTCATTGCAGATGCGGTGGCCGGTGGCCGCCATCATCGGGTTGTCGACCGCGATGATGCCCAGCGCGGCAAGCGGCTGGCCGCGAGCCTTGACCATGTGGAACTCGGAAATCTTCTCTTCCAGAGGGCAGCCGGCAAGGGGAACGCCGAACACGGTTTTCTTGAAAGTCTGGGCCGGTGCTTTCTCTTTCAGACCCTTGGAGCAGGAGTCCTTGCCCTGCTCATGGCACCAGATGCAGTAGTTCGCCTCATCCAGGGCGCCGACGAGGTCGGTGCCGGGGTCGGTGAGCGCGAAGCCTTCGCGATGCCGCAGGTGATCGAGGTGATGCTCGGCGAATCCGCGGCTCGTATCGGTGTGAACCGGCACGAGGCGCATGAAGTCGAGCTTGTGCGGCGTCTTGAAGAGGACGCCTGCAGCGTGCTTCGCCTTGCCCGCCGGCGTCGTCACCGCCCACGCCGCATAACGCGCCGCCAGGTCGAGCTCCGTGGCGTGCGCGGGTTCGTCCTGCTGCCAAGCGGTGACCTTGCGCGCGAAATCGAGCTCGGTGAACTCGCCGCCGAAAAGCTGCTTTTCGATCGCGGGCGCGTCGACGGCGTCGGCGTCTTTCACCTTGTGCACCGCGCGCCGCTGCACGAACTGGCGCTTGACCGAATAAAGCGGTGCCAGCTCGTTGTGCCTCTGCGCGAGCGCCTGCGCTTGCGGCTCGATGGCGAACAGCTTGGCGATGAAGTCCTCGACGTGCGGCGCCAGTGCGACGAGGAGGTCGGACTCGGCGCGGCCGCTCGGTGGCTCGGCGCGCGCAGCGGCGAGTTTGTCCGCGAGCGCGCGATCGACGCCAGCGAGAAAACCAACGAACGCGCGATCGACCCGGATCAGGCCGTCGCGCTCGTACAGGTCGGGGAAGGACAGACCGAAGCCAAGCTGCATGAGGTTAGAATTATCGTCGAATTTTTTCTGGCATTACGTTATTCCCCGGAGGCATCCGATGCAGATCAAGAACAGCGTATTCCTCGTCACCGGCGGCGCTTCCGGCCTCGGCGCAGCGACGGCCCGCATGGCGGCCGAGAACGGCGCGAAGGTCGTCATCGCCGACCTGCAGGCCGAAGCGGGCGAGAAGCTGGCGCGCGAAATCGGCGGGCGCTTCGTGAAGACGGACGTCTCCTCCGATGCAGACGGCAAGGCGGCCGTCGGCACGGCGGTGAAGGAATTCGGCGGCATTCACGTGCTGGTTAACTGCGCGGGTATCGCGCTCGCGGAGCGCACGCTCGGCAAGGAAGCGCCGCACGACCTCGGTCGCTTCGTGAAGGTGCTGACGGTGAACGTCGTCGGCACGTTCAACATGATCCGGCTCGCAGCCGATGCGATGGCGAAAGCCGGACCGAACGCCTCCGGCGAGCGCGGCGTGATCGTCAATACGGCTTCGGTGGCGGCGTTCGATGGCCAGATCGGGCAGGCGGCCTATTCGGCCTCCAAAGGCGCCATCGTCGGCATGACGCTGCCCATCGCGCGGGATCTCTCGCGTAACGGCATCCGCATCTGCACCATCGCTCCGGGCATCTTCGAGACGCCGCTCCTCGCCGCGCTGCCCAAGGATGCGCAGGAGTCCCTCGGCAAGCAGGTGCCGTTCCCGTCGCGCCTGGGCCGGCCGACGGAATTTGCGCAGATGGTGCGTTCGATCGTGGAGATCGAGATGCTGAACGCCGAGACGATCCGTCTCGACGGCGCTATCCGGATGGCGCCTAGGTAATCGCTTTCAGCTCGCGCGCGTAGAGGCGCGAGCGCTCGACATAGCCGCTTGCGATACCGAGGAGACGCTCGCGCTCCTCGGGCTTCAGCTCGCGCACGATTTTTCCGGGAGAGCCGACGACCAGCACGCCGTCGGGGATTTCCTTGCCTTCGGCAATGAGCGTGTTGGCGCCGATCAGCACGCTTTTGCCGATCTTCGCGCCGTTGAGGATCACGCTGTTGATGCCGATGAGCGTGCCGTCGCCGACGGTGCAGCCGTGCAGCATCGCCTTGTGGCCGATGCTGACGTTGCGCCCAAGCGTCATCGGATAGCCGGGATCGACATGCAGGACCGAACCGTCCTGTACGTTGGTCGCTTCGCCAATCGTGATGCGATCGTTCTCGGCGCGGATCACCACCTGGAACCAGATGTTCGCGTGTGCGTGCAGCGTGATCGAGCCGACGAGAGTCGCGTCGTACGCCACGTATTGGTGCTCGCCGACGAGCTCGACGCGCCGCTCGCCGAGGGAGAAAAGAGGCATGCGACTATCATAATGCAGTGAAAACTTCGGTTTCCATGTTCATCGACGTGCGCGGGCTGCGCTACCACGTGCGCCATTGGGCGCAGGCCGGAGCGCCGAAGATCGTGCTGCTGCACGGGTGGATGGATGTTTCGGCATCGTTCCAGTTCCTCGTCGACGAGCTGGTCCAGCGCTGGGATGTCTACGCGCCCGACTGGCGCGGATACGGGCTGACGGATTGGGGAAGATCGGACTGCTACTGGTTTCCGGATTACCTGGCCGATCTGGACCGCGTGCTGGAGGATCTCGCCGGCAGCGAGGCGGTGCATCTCGTCGGCCACAGCCTGGGCGGCAACGTCGCCTGCATGTATGCGGGCGTCAGTCCCGAGCGCGTGAAGAAGCTCGTGAATCTCGAAGGCTTCGGCATGTCGCCGACGCAGCCGGACGATGCGCCGCGGCGTTATGCGCGTTGGCTGAAAGAGCTGCATGACCGGCCGGGGTTGCGGCCGTATGCGGATTTCGCCGAGCTCGCCAAGCGGCTGCGAGAGGGCAACCCGAGGCTGAGCGCGGAGCGCGCCGATTTCCTCGCGCGGCACTGGGGCCGCGAGACGGAGGAGGGGACGGTTGTGCTACGGGGCGACCCCGCGCACAAGATCGTGAATCCGGTCCTCTACCGATACGAAGAGGTGCGCGCATGCTGGCGCCAGGTGCGCGCGCCGGTGCTGTGGGTCGATGCGGACGGGTCGACGACGCTGAAGCGGGTGGGACTCGATCCCGCGCAGCACGCCGAGCGGCGCAGCGCATTCGCCGATTTGCGCTACGTTACCGTCAAGGATGCCGGCCACATGCTGCATCACGATCAGCCGAAGCAGGTCGCTCGGCTGATCGAAGAATTTCTGGCGGGCTGATGGCGCAGTTCTTTTCCATCCATCCGACGCATCCGCAGGCGCGCCTTGTGCGCCGTGCGGCTGACATCGTGCGCGCCGATGGACTGATCGCTTACCCGACGGATTCCTGCTACGCGCTCGGTTGCCTGCCCGGCGCGGCGAAGGCGCTGGAGCGATTGCGCGGCATCCGCGAGGTCGACGAGCGCCATCACCTCACGCTGATGTGTCGAGATCTCTCGGAGATGGCGAAATACGCCATCGTCGACGATGCGCGCTTTCGCCTCATCAAGCGCGCGACGCCCGGGAGCTATACCTTTCTCCTGCGCGCCAGCCGCGAAGTGCCGCGGCGCGTGGTGCACCCGAAGCGCAAGACCATCGGCGTGCGCATCCCCGGGCATCCGATCGCGCATGCGTTGCTCGCCGAGCTCGACGAGGCAATGCTGTCCACGACGTTGCTGCTTCCAGGGGACGAGCAGCCGCTGTCGGACGCCGAGGAAATCCGCGAGCGGCTGGAGCATCGCATCGACCTCGTGATCGACGCCGGCTCGTGCGGCGTCGAGCCGAGCACGGTCATCGATCTCACCGGCGACACGCCGCTCGTGCTGCGCGTCGGCAAAGGTTCGCTCGCGCCCTTCGCCGTCGAACCCGTCTGATAGAATCGGCGCCGGAAAAGATGGACGTCAACTCCCTCGTTCAGACGGTCGCCATCTACGCCATCCCGGTGCTGTTTGCGATCACGCTGCACGAGGCGGCGCATGGCTATGTCGCGCGCCATTTCGGCGACATGACGGCGCACGCGCAGGGCCGCATCAGCCTCAACCCGATCCGGCACATCGATCTCGTCGGCACGATCATCGTCCCGGCGTTGATGCTTCTGCTGACCAAGAACCTCCTCGGCGGCGGCATCCTGTTCGGGTGGGCGAAGCCGGTGCCGGTGAATTACTCCGCGCTTCGCAAGCCACGCCAGCACATGGCCCTCGTTGCCGCCGCAGGCCCGGGCGCGAATCTCGTCATGGCGCTGGTGTGGGCGATCCTGCTCAAGGTTGCCGTGCTGTTGCCGGCGGGCGGGTTCGCGGAGCTGCTCGGCCTCATGTCGCAGGCCGGGATCGTGGTGAACCTGATTTTCATGTTCCTCAACCTGCTGCCGATCCTTCCGCTGGACGGCGGCAGGATCGTGGCGAGCCTCCTGCCGATGCGCGCCGCGTGGCGCTATTCGAAGCTCGAGCCGTTCGGCCTGCCGCTTCTCGTGCTACTGCTCGTGACCAACGTGCTGGGTTTTGTCCTGCAGCCCCTGGTCGGCGCCTCCGACGCGCTGATCCGGGCGCTTGTGTTCTAGATGTACGAGACCCGAGTGCTCTCCGGCATGCGGCCGACGGGGAGCCTGCACCTTGGCCACTACCATGGCGTGCTCAAGAACTGGATCCGCCTGCAGGCGGAATATCCGTGCCTGTTCTTCGTCGCCGACTGGCACGCGCTCACCACGGACTACGAGAAGCCCGGAGACGTGCAGGCGAGCGGCACGGACATGGTGATCGACTGGCTGGCGGCGGGTGTGGATCCGAGCCAGGCGACGCTGTTCGTGCAATCGCAGGTACCGGAGCATGCGGAGCTGCACCTGCTGCTTTCGATGATGGCGCCGCTCGGCTGGCTGGAGCGCGTGCCGACGTACAAGGACCAGCAGGAAAAGCTCACGGATCGCGACCTGTCGACCTATGGATTTCTCGGTTATCCCTTGCTGCAGGCTGCCGACATCCTGATCTATCGCGCCAAATACGTCCCGGTCGGCGAAGACCAGGTGCCGCACCTGGAGTTCGCGCGCGAAGTGGCGCGCCGCTTCAATCACCTCTACGGACGCGAGCCGGGCTTCGAGGACAAGGCGAAGGCGGCGGTGAAGAAAATGGGCACGAAGAAAGTGCGTCTCCTGAACGAGCTGCGCACGAAATTCCTGGAGCAGGGCGAGACGGAAGCCTTGGCGCGCGCGCAGGCGCTGCTCGATGAGCAGCAGAACCTCCCGCGCGGCGATCGCGAGCGCCTCTACGGCTGGCTCGAAGGCGGCGGCAAGAAGATCCTGGTCGAGCCCGAAGCGCTGCTCACGGAAGCGGCGAGGATGCCCGGCCTTGACGGGCAGAAGATGTCCAAGTCCTATGGCAACACCATCTCGCTGCGGGAGGATCCGGATTCGGTGACGAAAAAGATCAGGACCATGCCGACCGACCCTGCGCGCGTTAAGCGCACCGATCCCGGCACGCCGGAGAAGTGCCCGGTGTGGGCGCTGCACCTGGTTTATTCGGATGAAGCGACCAAGCAGTGGGCCCACACCGGCTGCACCACCGCGGGCATCGGCTGCCTCGATTGCAAGCAGCCCGTGATCGATGCAATCAACAAGGAGCTCGCGCCGATGCGTGAACGCGCGCAGACGTACGTAGACGACCCAACCCTCGTCCGGAATATCGTTGCCGATGGCTGCGACAAGGCCAAACGACTCGCCGCGGAAACCATGAGGGACGTGCGAGAAGCGATGGGGCTTTCCTACCCATGATGGCGAGACTGTATGGGGAGCCCGTCATCGAGCTCCCGCATGATCTTTATATCCCGCCCGATGCGCTGGAAGTCATCCTCGAGGCCTTCGAAGGCCCGCTGGATCTTCTGTTGTATCTCATCCGCAAGGAAAACCTCGACATCCTCGATATCCCGATGGCGCCGCTCACGCGCCAGTATCTCGAGTACGTCGACATCATGCGCAGCAAGAACCTCGAGCTCGCCGCGGAGTACCTGGTCATGGCGGCGATGCTGATCGAGATCAAGTCGCGGCTGCTCCTGCCACGCCCGCCGGCGGCCGAGGCGCTCGAGGACGACCCGCGCGCCGAGCTGGTACGGCGCCTGCTCGAATACGAGCAGATGAAAAAAGCGGCGCAGGCGCTGGATGAGC